>JAYUCN010000498.1:0-4364 GCA_043740335.1 Planctomycetota bacterium | reverse complement strand
GTCGACGGGGCACCTACGGCCACGTCGGGGACCCCGTCTCCGTTGACGTCCCCGACGCCGGCGATCGCCCACCCGAAATCGTCCCCGTAGGGTGGTTGGTTCGTGCCACTCCACTGCCGCAGGATCGTTTGTGCATGCGACTGTCGCCCGAGTCCAGCAACGGCTAGCAACAACATCACCGCAGCCGGGCCAGCGGCCCGGCTGCACGGATCGAAAGAGAGAGACTTCATGAGTTACCCTCTCGATCAGGAGATGTGCACGAACTTCGCGACACTTGGCACGCGCACGAGCGGCAGCGATGGGTTCCCGCGCGGGGTTGTCACGACGAACAGAAAGTAGTAGCCGGGCGGCGCGATGAAGTGCCCGCCTTGTGCTTGCGAGGGCAGGGCTGCCAGCGTGACGAGGTTGCCCGAGCTGCCGGTCACATCCAATCTGATGCAGCGCTGATCGGCGTCGAAGTGGTGCGTCACCGAGCCACAGCGGATCAAGGTCGCGAACTCGATGTCATTGGCCGGGGTGGAGGAACCCTGGAGCGAGATCTTGAGCTGTGGGATCGCCACGCCGTAGTGGATGTCGGTGATCTGTGTCACGATCGACGGCCTCGCCAGCCCTTGTTCGAGGCAGGGCGGGGTGAAGATCTCTGCGTCGGTGTGGACGAGCTGTGGGATGTTGATCGTCTGCTTGTAGCCGCTCCCGTGGAGGATGCGGCCGTCCTTCAGCAGCAACGCGATGCTGTGGTAGAGCCGGGCCGAAGCGTGGGGGGACAACACCGTCCAGCCCGCCGCTGGGTTCAACAGGTCCAGCATCTCGGGTTCGTAGACCGGGATCGCATCCCGCTCGTACACACCCTCGTAGGGGCCGAACCAGTGCGTGCTGCCGCCGAACACGATCAGCTTCAGATCGGGCGTGATCACGGCGTTGCGGAACACCCGCGGATGGTGCATGGCGCCGTACCCCGGTCCCGTTGGGGGAATTGTCCAGGCCGCGAGCCGCTTCGCGAACCTGATCGCGGTCACTCGATCCTGCCAAGGACGAGGCGCGCCACGGGCATGCCGTGGCGCGTGATGACGATGGTCTCGCCGTGCTCGACGCGGTCGATGAGCCGGCTCCAGTTGGCCTTGGCGTCGGAGACGCCGACGCGGTCGTTGGCGGCGGATACCATGGTTGGCAGGTGATCGGAAGAGATCTATTGCTGCCGATGCCAGGATCTACAGGCGGCTCAGAAGCTGAACCCGAGCGTGAAGTAGACGCGCACATCGCGCTTGCCGTCGAGCTGGAACGCGACGCCGAGACCCGGGCTCAGCCCGTTGTCGAAGAACTCCGCGTTGGCGAAGAACTCGGCGCCGACACTCGTGAACCAATCGCCATTGCCGCCCACCCGGTCGTTGCTGACCTTGGCCGTGTCGCCGAACACTTCGACGACGATCTGCCGCGCGCGGAACGGCGTCGTGCTCGCACCGGCGAACGGGCGATACACCGGGAACCGGTAGGCGAGGCTGGCGCCGAGCAGGTACCGGCCCGTCGCTATGGCTTCGTCGATGTAGCCGCGCGGCACGCCGGTCGACAGGCCGCCGCCGATGCTGAAGTTGCTTTGCAGCGTGTCGTCGCCATCGGACCAGCCGACCTGACCGCGCACGACGACCTGATGGCCGGCTTCTGGGAACAGGCTCCACGCATAGCCCGCGTCGCCGAGGACGCGGTTGCGATCGAGATCACCGCCCAGACCCGAATGGCGGTACGCGCCGACGATGCGGAAGCCGTCCTCGCGCGCGTAGCTCGGCGGATAGAAGGTCGAATCGTCGTAGCCGACCGTCAGCTCGGCGTAGGTGTCGGTGCCGCGGAACGGCGCCTTGGCGGGCACACCGCCGACGTTTCTGCGCGCCACCGCGTCGACTTCGTCGTGGTCCTCGACGCCGACGGACCCGTAGAGCAGGAACGTGCGCTCGAGCGCGACCAGGCCGCGACCGAGCCGCAGTTCGCCGTGCGTCACGGTCTCGGTGTAGTCGAGTTCCTCGTTGCCGCGGATCACGGTCCTGCCGAACGTGCGTTCGCTGCGGCCGCCGTTGATGCCGACCTCGACGATGGAGCCGAGATAGTCCCAGCTCAGGAAGCCGACGGCTTCCTGTTCGACGAGCCCGACGCCCGCACCTGCCTGCACGACGTGCGTGAACAACGGGTCGGCGAGCACACCGAAAGCGCCGTAGCCACCTTCGGGCACGGCCAGCGTCGACGGTGCCCAGTACAACGGACGCAGTTCGCGGAGCCCGCGGTACGGCGTCACGATGAGTGCGTCGGCGGCACCGGCCGGCAGCGGTGGGATCGGCGTGCTGCGCATGGCCGCTGCATCCACCTGCGGTGCGTCAGCAGCCACCGGTGCTGGCCAGGCGAGCGTGATGGTTGGCACCACCTTCGCGAACGCGGCCGGATCGTTCGGCAAGCGCGTGAGGAACGGCCCACGTTGGTCGTGGTCGATGACCGCGAGCGCGCTGCCGTCCGGCGACGGCACGCACGCGATCACGCCACCGATCGTGTTGGTGACGGGTACTGGCGTCGCACCATCAGCAGTCACCGTCAGCCGGTAGGCGTTGGCGACGCCGGTGTGGTCGGCGCAGCAGAAGATCACGCTACCATCGCTCGTCCATGCGGGATGCAGGATGCGGCCGCGCACGGTCCACAGCACCGTGCGTGCGTTGCCATCGCGCAACGAACCGAGCACGAGGCGCGAGCCCGTCGCATCGGTCTCGACCCAGGCGAGTTCGTCGTCGTGGTCGGCACCCGGTCGAAGCGCTGGCGTCCACGGCGTGCCCGTGGTCGGGATCGTCGTGCCCGCATCGAGTTCAAAAGCGCGCAACCGGTGCACGACGAGATCCTGGCCGCCGCCATTGCGCAACTGCACGGCGACGACGACCCGTTCGCCGTTGCGCCGCGGCCCAGCATCGGGCTGCAGCAAACGCCACCCGACCGTCGCACCGTCGACGACGAGGCGGCTGATGCCGCGCCAGTTGAATTCGTGGTAGACGAGGCCGGTGTCAAAGCCGCCGTCTGGCAGCGCGCGCACCGACCCCATCGCGAGCGTCGTCTTGTCCGAGCTCTGCAGGGTGTCGTCGGGCGACAGCGTGTGCAGGCGCGCGCGGCCGTGGGCCGGATCGCCAGCGAACACGAGCGTGCCATCGGCGCGCCACGCCGGGGCCCCGATCAGCATGTCGACGGGGGTGAGGCGGACCATGGTCGTCACGGGTGCACTGCGCAACGTCAGAAGCACCTGCCGCTGCTCTTCGCGCAATGCCGTGCGCGCCTGCGCGATCAGTGCGGCGTGGTGTTCCCCGACGAGGCCGCGCGGGCCGCGGTCGAACAGGAACGGCCACATCGCCGCCTGTGCCTGCACGAGCCGCCACACCGAGGCACGATTGCCAAGGCGCGCTTCGAGGAAGCGCAGGTAGGCAGTGCCGTAGGTGTAGGCGCGGCCGCCGAACGGCCATTCGTGGAACGTGATGCGCCAATCGCTCACGTCTGGGATCGATTCGCCTGCCGCATCGAGGCGCCACACCATGTGCGTGAGCGGGTCGCGGCCGCGGCCGGCCCACGGGCTCGTCGCATCGGCATAGGTCGTCTCGGCCCAGACCGCGAGCCCTTCCTGCCAGAAGCGCGGCATGGTCTGGTGCGCCGGCGTCGACAGATACCAGAGCAGGAAGCTGATGAGGTCGTTGGGCACCAGGCGCCCGAACACGCTCTCGAGCACGGCGCGCGCGCCGTGGTTGCGGTCGTTGCTGATCTGGTGTGCGAACTCGTGCACGAGCGTACGTTCCGCATCGAGACCGCCAGCGAAGATCGTCGAGTCGGCCTGTGACGGCGCCAGTTCGACCTGCACGAGCGGGTACGGCGTCACGAACGAATAGCCGTTGTGGTCGTCGAACCAGTCGGCGAGCAGCAGGCGCAGCTGGTCGCGTTCGACGAAGCCGGCGTCGGCGATCATGTGGCCGTAGATCTGGTCGGCGCGCGCGACGAGCGCGCGCAGTCGTTCCGCCGACGCCGCCGGCACGTAGGCGCGCAGGTGCTGGGCGTCGATCGTCGCGATCTCTTCGCCGGGCCAGATGAGGGTCTGCGCCGACAGGGGCAGGGACAGTGGCAGGAACAGGGCCAGGACTGCCGCAGCGGCGCGACTCGGGGTCATGTGCGCAGTGTGGCGCGTGCGCTCCCAGGGAGGAAGAGGCCAGGAGACCCGCCTGGAAGTTCGTCGATGGTCGCGGTCGGTCGCAGAAAGTCGACAACTGCGCCCGCTTGGCTTCCGCACGTGGCTGCGACCACGCACGTTCCGCGGGGATCATGGGGCGGTCCGGTTGCACGGGCATCACGCAGGTCCCCCC
>JAYUCN010000497.1:0-1755 GCA_043740335.1 Planctomycetota bacterium | reverse complement strand
CACCACGATCGGTGACCTGCGCGACTTCGCGGACCGCACGCAGACCGACAACGGCTCGCTGCACGGCTGGGAGTTGAACCTGCTGTCGCCGACCAAGTTCACGAACTACGTCGCGCACCGGTTCGTCGGCACCTGGGTCGAAGGGTAGTCGCGGGCGCGGCCAGCGCGGGATCCCGCAAACGGCCGACGGAAGGTTCGCCGGCCGAGCGCCCTTTCCGTATCCTGCGCGGCCCTCCGTTCCCTCGACTTCCGACCGCGTGTACTCCCTCCTCCTCTGCAGCGGACTGGCCCTGTGTCTGGGCTTTGGCGGCTTCTTCCTCGACTGGTGGGGATTGGGCTGGGCGATCGCCTTCTCGCTGATCCTCTTCATCGCCGCCTGGATCCTGCTCGCGCGCCGACTCGGCCACCGGCTGCAGCCAGCGATGTCGCGCGTGCAGAAGCAGATGGAAGCCGGCCTCTGGGACGCGGCGATGCAGAGTCTCGCCGACCTGCTGCCGCTCGGCCGGTGGATCCCGTTGCTGCGTGGCCAGGTGCTCGCCCAGATGGGCATGCTCGCCTACCACTCGGGCAAGAAGGACAAGGCCGTGACGCTGCTCGAGAGTGCTTCGATGCGGGCGCCCGATGCGCGCCTGCTGCTCGCCTGCATCCACTACAAGAACGACGACAAGAAGCGCGCCTTCCAGATCCTCCAGCTCGCCGCCGCCGTCAACAAGAAGCACGCGCTGCTGCACAACACCTACGCGTGGATGCTGCACAAGGAGGAACGCAGCGACGAAGCGCAGGCACTGCTCGCCAACTTCCTGAAGCGCGACGCCACCAACGCGCCGACCAAGGACAATCTGCTGCGCCTGCAGAACCGGACCCGTATGACGATGCAAGGGTTCGACATGCAGTGGTACACGCTGGGTCTCGAACAACCGCCGCAGGCGATGGGGCAGATGCGCAGAGCGCCGAAGGGTTTCCGCGAACCGCCGAAGCGCCGCGGCGGCTGAGCGGGTGATGGACGACCCGCGGCAGCCTCCGTTGGTGCGGCACGCCGTGCCCGCGGCGCATTGGCCCACTGCCGACGAAGCGGCGCGTTCGCTGCTGTTCTCGCCCGTGACACTCGGGCCCGTGGCCGCGGCGACGCGGACCTGGGTGCCGGCGATGGTGCCATGGCGCGCGAGCGACGACGGCTTGGTCACGCCGAGCGTGCTCGACTGGTACGCGCGCTTCGCCGACGGGAGGCCTGGGGTGCTCGTGGTCGAAGCGACGGGCATCCGCGACGTGCCGAGCGGTCCGTTGCTGCGCGTCGGCCACGATCGCTTCGTCGCGGGACTGCGCGAGCTGGTCGCCACGGTGCGTGCGCACAGTGGCGGCAGGACGCGGCTGTTCCTGCAGGTTCTCGACTTCCTCGCGATCCGCAGGCGACCCGAGAAGGCGAAGTTCTTCGCGCGCTTCCTCGCCGTCGACGAACGCCATCGCGCTGCCGTGCGCGAACGCTTCGGCGCTGCAGCGGCTGCCGATGACGACAGTGTGCGCAGCCAGCTCGCGGGCTGCGACGACGCCACGCTGCGCACGATCCTCACGCCGCGCGAGTTCCGCGACTACGCGTTCGGCTTCCGCGAAGAGGTGAACGACCTGCACGTGCCGCACATCCGCGACCTGCCGCGCGTGCTGCCGGGGCTGTTCGCCGACGCCGCGGCACGCGCGCGCGAAGCGGGCTTCGACGGCATCGAACTGCACTACGCGCACGCCTACACGATGGCGGGTTTC
>JAYUCN010000496.1:0-4373 GCA_043740335.1 Planctomycetota bacterium | reverse complement strand
CGCCGCTCACAAGTTGTTGCGCAACCAATCGCACTACAACGAGCTCGTGCAGCGCGCCGAAGCTGGCGAACAGATTCCAGACTTCTACCTCACCGAGGATGGGCCGCCGCCGCTGTACTCGTTCGCATGGGGCGGCATCGCCGACAACTGGTTCGGGATCCTGCACGATCGTTCGCAGACGTTCGGCGATGCGTCACCGGACGTTCTCGGCGGCTCGCTCGTGCAGCGGCTGCACCTTTGGGGGCCGTGGTACTTCGTCGAGTTCACGTGAACGAACTGCAGGTCGCTGGAAACCGCGCTCCGCAGAAGATCACCGAGGGCGGCCGACGGCAGGGTCCCTCCAACGCGCGCCGAAGTCGTCGTCCTGCGGGTCGCGAACCGGCATCCTGCCGGCGAGCAATCGATCACCCTCGCGCTGCAACTCCTCCAGGACAGCGAGTCGCTCGGCGACCGTCATTCGCAGGAACGGTTCGACCTCGGCTCGAGCGCACTCCGCGGCCGACGGCAGGGACGCTACCCACCTCGCTGCAGCTTCGCGCACGGACTGGTCTGCATCCATACCCGCGAGAATATCCGTCGGGCGCACTTCCGCGGTACCCGAGGTGGAACGGGTCATCGACTCATCCTGCGATCATCAAGCTTGGTCAGTCATGGATGCCTAGACTTGTTCAGCCTCCGCCTGACGGGCAGGGACCGACAGGTCTGATCCCCCACGCTTCCATCCAAGCGCCCGACCATTCATGACCGAGAATACCCGGCCGGCACCCTTCCCCCCTCGCGGCCCGCGCAGCTTCCGGATCATCCGTGCGGTCTCTTCTGCGCCGCAATCCGCAGCAGAACGACGGCTGCCGGCAACACAGCGACACCGTCCACCTGCCCGGCAGTCGCGACCCTCGCCGCGATGACGCCATGGCCTCGCCGCCGGATCTCCTTGAGTTCCTCCGGACGCAGCTGGCCCGCCCACTTCACTTCGACAAGGTGCAGCGACCTGCCCTGCCGCCAGGCGACATCGACTTCACCCTCACCTTTCAGGTAGTAGCCCTCGGTGAAGCGTTGCACGTGGGCCGAGAACGTGGCCTCGAGGTCACGCTGCAATCGCAGGTCGCTCTCGAGCCCCTCGTCAGACGCGCCAAGCCACGCGAGCACGGCACGGTGGATGAACGGGTCGGCGAAGAACACCTTGCGCGCCTTCTTCGGCGCCGGTCCGCGCAGGTGTTCGGCAAGTGCTGGCACGACGATGAGCCCGTCCATCCGCTCGAGGATCCCGACGTAGTCGGCGACCGTCTTCGGATGGTCGATCGAAAGCTCCTTGCTGAGCGAGTTCCAGCTGATCTGGCTGCCATAGCGACGATCGATGCCGGTGAGGATCTCGCGTAGATAGCGCTCGCTGCGGTCGAGTCGCAACACGTCGCCACGGATCCAATCTGCATAGATGCGCATCGTGGCGGGGGCGACGACACCATCGCGGGCCTGGTCGTTGATGGCAGTCATGAAGCCGCCGGTCTCATGGTAGGTGCGCAGCTCCATCTCCAGCGCGGCGATATGCGTCGGCTTCACTTCGGGGGCGGCAGCGAGGTCGATGTCGACGAGCGCATCGAGCGCACCACCGGGGACCACACGCCGCAAGCGGCAGAACTCGAGGAACGACAGTGGGCGCAGGTGGAAGTCGGTCGCAGCGGCCCGCCCGCGGCGACCCGGCAAGCGTTTCAGGCTGTCCTGGATGACCACATGGTCGGAGCCGGTCAGCAGGAGGAAACACCGCTCCAGGTTGCCGGCGTCGGCGAGAAACTTCACGACGCGGTCCCAACCGAGTACGTAGGTGACTTCGTCGACGAACAACCATGTGGCAGCCCGCCCGGCTCCCATCGCGACGAGCAGGTCGGTCAACACACGCCGCAGCTCTTCGGCATCGACGAACAGCTCGCAGGTCACGTAGGCGATGCGTTCCGGCGCGATGCCCTTCGCCAGCAGTCGCTCCATCAGCTGCTTGCACAGCGTACTCTTGCCGACCTGCCGCCCTCCCACGAGTGTGTAGACGCCCGGAGTCGTCAATGGGAGATCTCCGAGCAACTCCGACTCGAAGACGATCGAGCTGTCGCGCAGACGCCGCAGCCCGGGATCCTGGAGGTTGAATGCCCGGCTGCCGGTCCAGTGCAGGTTGTGCGGCAGGAGGCGCGGATCGACGTTCACGGCCATGGAAACCTATCGTCGACACGATCATCAGGCGATGACCAAGTTTAGTCATCCATGACTGACTAAACTTGGTCAGTCACTATCCATGCGCCGTCGCCACCTCGCCAGCCTCACCGGCAACGGGCGGCATCTCGACCGCCAACGCCAGTGCCCGTGCCTCGGCTTCGCCGACATCCGCCGCTTCCCACAGCAGCGTCGCGAGCCGCGCATGTAGTTCGGGCCGCGCATCGCGCAGCAACCGTTCGAGCACCGGCAACTCCGTCTCGTCATCCGGAAACCGCGTCTGCATGAGCGGATGTTCGCGCGACGCCGCCTCCCACCGTTCCCCCGACAGCGGCCGGTAGCGGCAGAAGAACCCGAAGTGCCACGGCAGGAAACGCATCGCGCGCTCACGGCCCTTCTCGTCATCGCGGAAGTGCACCTTCATCATCTGCGCGAGGTGGTGATACACACCGAGCCGCTCTTCGGCCGTCGGCTCCCACGCCTTCTTCTCCGTGATCTCGCGAAACAACCACGGCTTGATCAGCGCACCGCGCGCGATCATCACCGACGCCACCCCGCTCGTCCGCCATCGCTCGTGCGTCTCGTACCACGTCAACAGATCGCCGTTGCCGATGACGGGGATCGAGCGTTCGGCGGCGATGCGCGCGATCGCGTCCCAATCCGCCGACCGCGTGTAGCGCTGTTCGCGCGTGCGACCGTGAACGCACAGCGCCGCCGCACCTGACTCTTCGATCACCTTCGCGATCTCGCTCGCGTTCTGATCGTCCTCGGCCCAGCCGAGCCGGATCTTGACCGTGACCGGCACCGGGATCGCCTTCACCATCTCGCCGACCAGCGCCGCCAGCCGCGTCGGCTTCTGCAGCAGCGTGGCCCCCATGCCGCGCCGCACGACGTCGTGGATCGGGCAGCCACAATTGAGGTCGACCCACGACGCCCCGCGCTCGACGGCCGCGAGCCCCGCAGCGATCGCATCGGGAGCCTTCGAGGCGGCGATCTGCGCCCCGAAGCACGTCTCGTCGGCATGCTTGCGCAGCAGCGCCAGTTCGCTCTTGCTGCGACGCACGACCTGATAGGCGTAAGCCATCTCGCCCATCGTGACCGTGCAACCATGAGCAAGGCACAGGCGGCGGAATGGCAGGTTGCCGCCCTTCGTCAGAGGAGCAAGGAACACGCGCCCGCGAAAGTCCATCGAGCCATCCTGGCCGGGCACGCGTGCGCTTTCCACGGCTATACTCCGACCTCTCTCCTGCCTCGTCGTTCCCCATGCAGCCACTCCATCTGTTCGGTGCCGGCGCGTTGCTCGCCGGCTTCGGTTGGTTTCTTGCGGCCACCGGCGGGGCCGGGTCACCGGTCGGGTCGACGCCGTCCGTGCCGCTGATCCCGCCCCTCGCCGAGGGCCACTACGTGCTCGTCGTCGACGGCGACCGCGACCAGTTGGACATCCGCCACGCCAGCAGGAAGGTCGAGCCGTGGGCTGGTGTCGCGAAGGGTTTCACGAGCGAGTGGACGCTATCGATCCACGATGATCGCGGCGCCCTGCTGGCCGAAGTGCCCATCGACGTGACACCGTTCGCAGTCGGCGTAGCCGAGAAGGGGCAACCCGTGAGGGTCGAAGGCTGCATCGTGCGCGACGCCCACATCGCGATGCTCGTGAACGTGCCCCGCTTCGCCGCCGCTGCGACCTACACGTTCGCTCGCGGCGCGGGTGCCGCTGGTCGGGTGTTGCTCGGGACAGCGACCGGAGCCCACGTGCGCGAGCTGGCGGAGGAAGGCCGATGAGAACCGCCGCCTTCGCTTCGGTGCTCAGCACCCTCGCCCTGCCCATCGCAGCCCAGGCGCCGACCGTGCAGACCGTGCTCAACAACGGCACGACGCAGAGCCGCTACGACATGGTCATCCTTGCGGACGGGTACCAGGCTGGCCAGCAGGCCCAATTCAACACCGACGTCACCACGTTCCTCACGGCGCTGTTCCAGAAGCAGCCGTACCAGACGTTCGCCGCGTACTACAACGTGCACACCGTGTTCCGCGCCAGCGTCGACAGCGGCGCCGACCATCCCGACGAGATCCCGCCGATCTTCCGCAACACGGTCTACGACTCCACCTACAACTACGGTGGCACCGACCGCTGCCTCTACATCCAGAACACTTCGCAGGCACTCGCCGACGCGGCGCTG
>JAYUCN010000495.1:0-4385 GCA_043740335.1 Planctomycetota bacterium | reverse complement strand
CCTCGAGCACCCGCGCGACCTCCACCTCGCCGCGGTCGTTGCCATGCTTCGCGAAGCGGCGCAGGGCGGCGGCGGCGACGCGGTTGACCTCGAGGTAGTACGACCACCGCCGACCCTCGCGGAACCACACGGTGTTGGTCGCGTGCAGGCGGTAGGCGACCAGCGGCTCGGGCAGGTGGCAGAGCGCGTTCTCCAGCGCCGCCTCGAGGAACAGCTGCCAGTCGAGGCAGTACTTGAGGCTCTTCAGAGCTTCGGCCTGGGCACGCAGCCAGTCGGTGCGCGCGACCAGGTTGCTGCTGGTGGCGAGGAAGTTGCGCTCGAGCAACGCCGCAAACAGGGCGCGGCGTGGCAGGTCGGCCGGCGGCGTCGCGCGTGCGAACCAATGCACCCAGTCGAACACCTGCTTGCCGTCGAGAACGAGGCTCGCGTTCTCGGGCGTCAGCTGTCCGCCCTTGCTGTCGACCAGCGTGATGCCCGTGGTCACGAGCTGCACTTCAGGCTGCTGCTGCAGCACCTCGCGGCAGCGCGCCAGGCGATCCGGGTGGAACAGGTCGTCCGAGTTGAGCAGTGCTATGTACGGCGTGTCGATCGCTTCGAGTGCCTGCAGCACGCTGTTGCCGAGGCCGAGGTTCTTCTTGTTGACGAGGACGGTGAGCCGCGGGTCCGTGATCGACCGGGCCAGTGCCACGGTGTCGTCGGGCGAACAGTCGTCGACGACCAACACCTTGAAGTTCGTGTAGCGCTGCGCGAGCACGCTGCGCAGCGTCTCCTCGATGTAGGCTTCGTGCCGGTAGGACGGGATCAGGACCGTCACGTCCGGAGCCGCCGCCCTGGCCTTCGGCAGGCGCGGCTTGCCGACCGCGAACGGGCGCTGGCGCGGCGGCTCGGGCGCGAGACCGAGGGGCCTGGCCCACGGCCCGCCGAAGCGTTGCAGTGGGAACTCGCTGGCGAAGGCCGCATCCGCCTCGGCGAGTTTCGCGCGGCTCTTCGCATCCGCATAGACGGACCGCAGCAGGGCGAGCAGTTCGGGAACCTGCCGGTCGGACGCGAGCCGCTGGCACAGCACGCGCAACCAGGTGTCCCGACGCACGGCGCCGGCTTCGCCCGCGACGATGCGCAGCAACCACTCGCGCACGCAGGCCAGGTGGCCGTGGCTGAACAGGTTGGTGAACCACCAGTGCCGTCTCCCGGCGTCCACGCACCACGCGTGATCCAGCGGTGGCAGCACGATCGACACACCGACCGCTGGTGCGTCGACGGCGGCGCGCAGGGCGTCCTCGACGCGCCGCCGCAGCAGCTGGCGCAGTTCGGCGCAGACGTTGTCGAAGGCGTGCTCAGTGAGCGACGTGGGACGGGCGGCGCCGCCGAACCGCGCCCACGCGCTGAGGACGACGTCCTTGACCAACGTGAGATCCGCGACGTCGAGTGTGGCGAGCGGTACCATGCCGTCGCGGTCGAGCACGCGCAGGTCCAACGGCACGCCGTGGGCTGCGCAGGCGCGCGCTACTTCCTCGAACTGGAACCACTGCTGCGGCGCGAACACGAAGCGCGCGTGCAGGCGCGCACCGAGGTCGTCGGCGAACCTGCGAGCAGTCGCGAGTCCGGCGTCGTCGGGCGCCGACAGCGTCAGTTCGACCTCGTGGACCGGAAGGCCCTGGAGAGCCTTGCGCGCGGCCGCGACCGCACCGATGCGATGCAGGCGGAGCGCGAGCTTGGGCCGCGCCTCGGCGGCCCGCAGCGAGGTGAGCACGGCATCGAGTGCGCCACCGCCCACCGACTCGGCATCGACGACGAGGGTTTCGAGCGTCGGCCACAGGGCCGGCAACGCCGCCGCCAATCCGGGTGCCAGCGGTGCCTTCGCGGTCGGCAGCCGCAGCACCAGGGTACGCGGTGCTTCGCGGCCGGGTTGCACGCGCAACGAGCCGTAGTCGCGCAGCGGCGGCGCCTGCGGCAGCAACTCGTCCTGCAACCAAACCGCACAGCCGCGGCAGTGTGCACGCGGCAACCGACCGGCCGCCAGGTCGTGGCGCAGCGCTGCCAGGGCCTCACCCCGCCAGTTCTGCGCCAACGACAGCGAAGGCTCCCGAGGCGTACCGCAAGCGCCATAGTCACAGCCGCGCAACCGACCCTCGCGGTCGACGACCAGCACGTTGGTCGGCGCCGCGCAAACGCTCCAGGGCTCAGAAGCCGCCGGCACCGGCAACCCGGTGCGACGGCGCGCGGCGTCGAGAACCGCACGGTCGACCTCCTGGGTCACATCCTCAGCGGGACCGCTCCCAGCCCCGGGCTCGTTGGCAGCAGCCATGCGTAGAGGGGTCTTATCGTAGAGAACCACCCAACCTCGTGACAATTCCCCGTCGCGGCGGCGGCGCATGGCGCCATGACCTTGCCACGCCGATGGCACGGCAGCGCGGACCGTGGCATCGGCAACAGGACCGGGTCAGCGCTTGCGCGTGACGACGGTCGCCGTGGCCACCTCGAGCATCTCGCGCGGCATCGTCGACCACGGCTCTGCGAACCCGGCGATCTCCTCGGACGTCAGAGGTACGGTCCGCAGCGGTATCACTTGCTGGACGGAGAAGCCGTGCCGATCGAAGATCGCGGGATACTCCAGGGGTCGGATGCGATTGCTGTTGCCGGACCTCCCCCGGCCGGGCTCGCGCAGGAAATCGAGGAGATGCCGCGACTTGTCGATGTAGAACCGGTGGTCGACGCCGTCGATGCCGTGGATGCCGAATCCCCCCTTCGCCGTCACGCGCCCGACCTCGGCAAGGATGCTGTCGATGTCCTCGATGTGCTCCAGGAAGGAGTTGCTGATCATGACATCGACCGAGCCAGCGTCGAGTGGCAACCTGGCGGCCGACTCGTTGAGCAACGTCAATCGAGGTCCCACGCCCTGCGGCTCGCCCTTGCGCAGGGACTCGACGTCGATGCCGCGCAGATTGCGCGCGATCTGATCCCGCGTGATCGGGTAGTCAGCCACGATCTGGGTCGGGTCCTGCAGCATCGCATCGGCGAGGCGGGCCATGCCGCGCGCCGCGCGTGGCGCATCCTGGACGCCGTCGAGGTCGACGCCGATGCCGCGCGCCGCCCCCAACATGCACATCAGCAGCGACATGCCGAGCGGATTGACCGATCCGCAGCCGAGGTCGAGGAACGTCGCGCCCTCGATGTGAGGGCGAGGTTCCGCCAGGTAGCGGTAGAACGCCCCGAACAGGTCGCAGAATCGTCGGCGCGAGAAGCGGTTCTCGTGGACTTCGAGCGTCGCGGCCAGGCGCTCGCAGACGGCATCCCCGAGCAGAGTCACTTCCGGCGTGGCCGTCGGCGCCTCGCCGCGATCGAGTCGGTTCCAAACTTCGATCAGCAGCGCGTGCAGATCGACGTGGTCGAGGTTGTGACCGTGGACCGCGCGGATGCGCGCCAGCGCGCCGGCTGGAGCGGGCGTCGCCGTACTTCCCGCAAGAGGATCGGGTCCGGATGTAGTCATGCTGGCGAGACAACCAACGGCGGTGCGCGGGAGTTCGAGGGCCGACAACACCCGGCCACCGACGTCTACGAATCGGTCTCGTGCTCGCCACGTCGACCGCGGTGGCAGGCTAGCTGCTGCGCGCGGAAAAGCAATCGGGGCGCACCAGCGGCACCAGCGGTTCTCACCACGGCGCGTGGAAGCGCTCGCGCAAGATCGCGATCTCATCGCGATACAGCTGCTCGAGGGTCGAACGGAATGGCTCGGGCACGTTGCGCACCGGCTCGGTCTGGTTCGGAGTGTTGCCGACGAGCCCTTCGAAGTACCGCGGATCGGTGTCGACCCCGAGGAAGCGCAGGACGTCGGTCACATAGGCAATCGGCCGGCGCGTGATATCGTCGAACAGGCCGACGAAGAGATGTCCCGGTCGCAGCCACTTCGACCAGCGTTCGATCTGCACCGAATAGAAGCCACACTCCTGGTTGTACGGATCGGCGAAGAACGCCCGGAACTCCGCTGCCGGCACGTCCTCGAGGCGCCGCTTCCTGGTCGTCTGGCCGAGGTCCTTCTTCGCGTGCGACCAGATCCGATCGATCGGGTGGCGGATCATGATCACGATCCTGATGTCCGGATTCAGGGTGACGACCTCGCGGATCATGTCGTCGTCCATCCCCGCCGCGTAGCTCGCCGTCGCCTCGCCATAGACGCGCGGCGCGTACCCGATGCCGAACTTCTCGCGACACAGTCGGCGGCGTTGCTCGACGAGGGCGCGCAACTGGAAGTGGGCGAGGTCGAGTTCGGGCGAATGGAAGTGCGCGAGGTACCACTCGAGATCGCTCGACTTGCGCTGCCAGTGGCTCGGGTCCTTCAGGACGTTCCAGTAGAAGACCTCCTTGGCGAACGACAGGAAGATCTGCGG
>JAYUCN010000494.1:0-1761 GCA_043740335.1 Planctomycetota bacterium | reverse complement strand
CGCGCAGACGCTGAAGGGCATCGAGTTGATCAAGCAGCACATGCCGGGTGTGCGCACGATCCTCGGGCTGTCCAACATCAGCTTCGGGCTCGATCCGTACCCGCGCCAGATCCTCAACTCGGTCTACATGGCCGAGGCCATCAAGCACGGCCTCAGTGCTGCGATCGTGCACGCGAGCAAGATCGTGCCGATCCACAAGCTCGACGAGGAGGATCGCGCGGTCACGCTGGACCTCATCTACGACCGGCGTCGCGAGGGCTACGACCCGCTGTTCGTGTTCCTGGCGCGGTTCGCGGGCAAGAAGCGCATCGAGACCGGGACCGGCGTCGACGAGTCTTCGCTGCCGATCGAGGAGCGGCTCAGCAAGCGCATCATCGACGGCAACAAGAACGGCATCGGCAAGCATCTCGACGAGGCGATGCAGAAGTACAAGCCGCTCGAGATCGTCAACGACATCCTGCTCGGCGGCATGAAGGTCGTCGGCGAGCTGTTCGGCAGCGGCGAGATGCAGCTGCCGTTCGTGCTGCAGAGCGCCGAGGCGATGAAGGCCGCGGTCGCCTACCTGCAGCCGTTCATGGAGAAGGTCGAAGGCGAGACCAAGGGCACGATGGTGATCGCGACCGTGCGCGGCGACGTGCACGACATCGGCAAGAACCTCGTCGACATCGTCGTCAGCAACAACGGCTACAGCGTCGTCAATCTCGGCATCAAGGTGCCGATCGACCGCATCCTCGAGGCGGCGCGCGAGCACAAGGCCGACGCGATCGGCATGAGCGGTCTGCTCGTGAAGTCGACGGTCGTCATGAAGGAGAACCTCGAACTCATGAGCCAGCGCGGCATCACGACACCGGTCGTCTGCGGCGGTGCGGCGCTCAATCGGCACTACGTCGAGGAAGACCTGCGTGCGGCCTACACGACCGGCCCCGTCTACTACGGCGCCGACGCGTTCTCGGGCCTGCACATCATGGACGAGCTGACGGGTCGTGCGAAGGCGAAGACGATCACGCAGACGCCCGATCCGGGCAAGCGCGTGACGAGCCACCGGCGCATGACCCGCGCCGAGAAGGACAAGCTGCTCGAGCACGCGTTCGCGGAGTACACGGACAGCGGCGTCGAACCGGCGGCCGTGATCTGCAAGCCCCCGTTCTGGGGACCGGCCGTGGTCGGGCCCGAGGAACTCGACCTCGGCACGGTGCTTCAGTACGTGAACAAGAAGGCGCTGTTCCGTCTGCAGTGGCAGTACCGGCAGGGCAAGCGCAGCACCGAGGACTACCTGCGGTTCATCGCCGAGTTCGTCGAGCCGCGCTTCAAGGAATGGGTCAAGCGCGTGCGCGCCGAGAAGACGCTCGAGCCGCGCGTCGTCTACGGCTGGTGGCCGTGCTACAGCGAGCGCAACAGTCTCGTCGTGCTCGATCCCAAGGACCACGCGCGCGAGATCTGCCGCTTCGACTTCCCGCGCCAACCTGGTGGGCGGCGATTGTGTCTCACGGACTTCTTCGCGAAGAAGGACCGCGGCCCCGACGTCGTCGGCTTCTCGCTCGTGACGATGGGGGCGGTGGCGACGCAGGAGAGTGAACGGCTCTTCAAGGAGAACCGCTACGACGAGTACCTGCACTTCCACGGGCTGTCGGTCGAAGGCGCCGAAGCGCTCGCGGAGTACTGGCACAAGCGCATGCGCCAGCAGTTGGGCATCGCCCACAACGACGACGACGCCATCGACAACCTGTTCAAGCAGAAGTACCAGGGCAGCCGCTACTCGTT
>JAYUCN010000493.1:0-4386 GCA_043740335.1 Planctomycetota bacterium | reverse complement strand
GCGGCTGCGTGCCAGGTTCCTGGATGTCGGTCAGGGCGAGGAACGGGGTGAGGTTCGTCAGCAGGAGAGCCAACGACGCGGCGCCCCAAAGGGTCGCGGAAGTGGAAGCGATGCGCATCGGTTCGAAGGGGAACTGCAGGCAGGGATAGGCTGGCGCAGCCTACCACTAGAGTAGTCGACGCAAAAAGTCTCGGTGCGGCATCCAGCGACGACGGGGAGTACTGACCATGCCACCGGTCCCATCCCGATACGCCGCACCGTCGACAGGTCGGATGCGGTGAGGTGCGCGTGTCACCGCGCCGACCGGCTGGAATCAGCGAACGGGCTCGGCCGCCCCTTCGCTGATCTCTGGGAGCCATCCATCGACCCATGCTGAGATCCTTCCTGCCGCTCGTCGTCTTGTCGTTGCCGCTGACCTCGCAAGGGCACGTCCCCTCCCCTGTCCAGCCCGTCGGTGACTGCGTCGCCGCAACCACCAACTGCGGGGTGCAGCCGGCCGCCAATGGCGGGGAGCTGCTTGGTGGTGGCCGCGACTACCGAGTGCATTTCGACGCCGCCGGCACCCGGTACGAGCCGGCTCTGGGCAAGGCGGTGCCGACGACCCGCTTCATGCACCTGGTTCCGACGTCGGTTGGACGTGGCGGACACGCCCTCCTGGCACAGCAGTCGGGAGTGGCTCCTTGTGCCGGAGCCACCCGCGTCCGGTACGCACACGGAGCCGGCCTTGCCGAACGGTACGACGTGCGCCCCGACGGCGTGGCCTTGTCGTGGGAGTTCGCCGAGCGACCCGCCGGCAACGGCGACCTCGTCGTGCGCTACGCGGTGGCCACCGACCTCGGCGAGCCGAGCCCGAACGGCGATGGCCTGCGGTTTGGCGATGAACACGGCGGCGTGCACATCGGCGGCGTCACCGGCATCGATGCGCGCGGCACCTCGGTGCCCGGCCACCTCGCGTGGGTCGACGGCGGCCTCGAGTTGCGGTTGCCGGCGGCGTTCGTCGATGGCGCAACCTACCCGCTGGTGCTCGATCCGCTGATCGGCACCGAGCTCGCCATCAGTGTCGGCCTCACCTACGCCGACGGCGAACCGGATGCCGCCTACGACGCCGGCTCCGGCCGGTTCCTCGTGGTCTGGCGCCGCACGTTCTCGGCCACCAACAGCGACGTGCGCGGGCAGATGGTCTTCGCCACCGGCGTGCTGGCCGGCAGCACGGTCTTCTTCGGCAGCAACGGCATGGTGTCGCCGCCGCGCGTCGCGAACGTCGGCGGCAACGATCGGTTCGCAGTGGTCTGGAGCCAGGTGGTTGGCAGCACCAGCTCGGTGATGTACCAGGCCGTCCAAACTCCCACCGGCGTACTCGACAGCGCGACCACGCTCGACAGTTCGACGACGTCGGTGCACGGGCCGGCCGATATCGGCAGCGACCCCGAAGCTCAAAACGGCCAGGGCCGCGGCGTCTCCGTCGTCTGGGAGGACGAGGACTTCGACTCGATCCGCCTGCAGCGCGCCTACTACGCCTCCGGCGGCGGCCTGGTGCTGGCCGGGCAAGTGGCGGTGTTCCTCGATGGTGTGTTGGGTCCGAGTTACAGCGAGCCTTCGCTCTCACGCGCGGCTGGCCCTGACGGCTGGCTCCTGCTGGCAGTGCGGCGCCGCAATCCACTGACGGGCTCGTCGGCGATCGAAGCGCGCATGCTCAAGATCGACGGCAGCCTCGCCGGGATCATCGGCACGGTCGCCTCGAGCACGAGCGACAATCTGTTCGCGCCCGATGTCGACGGCTACGACGGCCGTTGGGTCGTCGCCCACGAACGGCGGGGCAGCGGCGGCACCTACGACGCCGTGGTGGTGACGCCGGTGCGGAACGGCGGCTTCACGACGATCGCGCTCGGCAGCCCGGTGACGTTCGGCGGCACCCCGTTCGTGCGGGCCTCATACCCGACGGTCGGCTTCGCTCCCGGCCGCTCGTGGCTCGGCTACCAGCAGGTGAGCACGTTGCCGACCACGTCGACGACTCTGCGCGTGGCCGCGATCGACAGCGGCATCTGCACGAACTGCAACGACACGTTCTCGGCACCCTTCCCCGGTGGCACTCGCATCGTCGTGGCGACGGCGGTGTCCGGCGGTGATTTGTTCCGCGAGTTCGCGCTCGCGACGTGGCATGCGAGCTTCGACGACATCAGCGCGCAGCTCCTGCAGAACTACGGCACCAGCGGCTCTTTGGTCGACCTCGGCGGTGGCTGCGGCAACGCCGGCGTGGTCAGCTTCAACCACGACCCCGGCATCGGCAGCAGTGCGTTCTACTGCTACCTGCAGAACCTGCCCGCATCGACGCTGGCTGCCATCTTCAACTTCGCACCCGTCGGTGCGACGATCGCGTGCGGCCCGTGCGTGTGGACGCCGTTCTCGGTGACGCTGTCGCCGCCGATCCCGGGCAGCTACACGAGCGTGGACTTTCCCATCCCGTGCCTGCCCACGCTGGTGGGCGCGCAGTTCGAAACGCAGTGGACGACGATCGACCTGGCCCAGGCGCCGTGTCCGCTGTTCCCGGGGCTGGCGCTGTCGACGCGCACGCTGCTGACGATCGGGCAGTGAACGGCGGCGACAGGTCGGCTGCGGTCAGGTTCGTTCGAGGGTGGCGATGATCTCCGTGTGCTCGGTGTGCGGGAACATGTCGCACAGGCGCACGGCCGTGACCTGGTAGCCGTGAGGCCGCAGTTCGGCGAGGTCGCGAGCCAGCGAGTCGGGGGCGCAGGAGACGTAGAGGATGCGATGAGGCCTGGCGGCGAACACGCGCGCCACGGCCTTCGACTGCAGACCCGAGCGCGGCGGATCGACGACGAGCAGCTCGGCGTGCTGCGGCAGCGTGGCGCCTTCGAACGTGGAACGTACGACGATGACGTTGCCGAACTCATTGGTCGCAGCGTTGTGCTCGGCGTCGCGGCACGCAGCGGCGTTGTCTTCGAGGATCGTGACTTTGGCGGCGCCGGCCTTGGCGAAGCGCAGGCCGAATGCACCCACGCCGCCGTAGCCATCGATGACGTGCTTGCCACGCACGTCGCCGGCCATCGCGAGGGCCGGGCGGTAGAGCAGTTCGTTGGCTTCTGCGTGCACCTGGTAGAAGCTGCCTGCACTGATGCGGAACGTGAGATCGTCACGGCGGTCGACGATGTGGTCGGTGCCGCGCAGCGGCATGTGACGGTCCGCGAGCAGGAACTCGTCGTCGCGATCGCTGATGCTGTGCACGACGCCGACGAGCTGCCGCTGCTTGCGCGCCGGGGGCACCTTGGTGGCCGCTTGCATGAGGGCGGTCGCGAGGTCCTGTGCCTGCGGGAACGCGCCGGGTCGCGTGACGATGCCGGCCATCACCTGACCGGTGCCGCTGGCAAGCCGGGCCCAGAGTGCCTTGACGAAGCCGCGCCCGCTGTCGGGATGGAAAGGTTGCAGACGCAGGTCGCGCAGCACGCCTTCGGCCGCGCGCCCGAACGCCGTGAGCCACGTGTCCTGCGTGCGGCATTCTTCGATGCGCACGAGCTCGTGGCTGCGGAACGCATAGATGCCGAGGATCGGCAGGCCCTCGCGATCGCCGCGCACGGGATACAGCAGTCGCGTGCGGAAGTGGCGCGGTGTCCACGTTGGCTCGGGGCACTCGATGCGCTTGCCGTCGAGGTACGGCGCGAGCAACCGTTCACACGCCTCGACCTTGTCGTGCAGTTGCCACTGGATCGGCTGGTCGAGCAGCGAGCAGCCGCCGCAGGTGCCGAAGTGGCGGCAGTGCAGGGTCTCGTCGATGGGCGGCTTGTTTGGTGGCTGGGTCTGGCGGCGCTTCACGCGGAGGATGCTACGCGAGGCCGCTCGCTTCCGGCGCGGATTCGAGGCGCACTCGGTGGGTATCGTGCGCGCGATGTTCCAGTGCCCCAATTGCGACACGGAGCTGGTCCGGACGAAGGTCACCAACGGCTTCGTCTGGATCTGCGGCAAGTGTGCTGGCCGCGCGATCACACTGCCCGTGCTGCGCCGACTCGTCGCGGGCCCGGCGGTGCAACAACTGTGGAGCCGCACGTTCGACGAGACGCTGCCGCACGTGCACCCGTGCCCACTGTGCAAGAAGACGATGCGGCAGGTGCACTGCGAAGGGCACACCGGGGGCTTCGCGCTCGACGTCTGTTGCTCTTGCCAGTTGGTGTGGTTCGACCCCGAGGAGTTCGAGGCGATGCCGGCGCCGCCGGCACCACGGTCCGAAACGGAGGTGCCGCTCGAAGTGCGACAGCAACTCGCGATCGCGACGGTGAAGGAACAGATCCGCGTTACGAAGGAGGCGGGCCCGAGCCTCGGCGACATCGGGCGTTGGCCGGCCTTGTTCGGGCTGCCGGTCGAGATCGACGACGC
>JAYUCN010000492.1:0-1763 GCA_043740335.1 Planctomycetota bacterium | reverse complement strand
CGAGGGCAAGTGCCAGCAATTGGCCGGCGGCGCACTGGGCGTAGAAGGCCTTCGTGCTGGCGACGCTCATCTCCACGTCACGGCCATCGCTCGTGAAGAGCACGCCGTCGGCTTTGTCGCAGAGGTCGCTGCCGCGGCGGTTCACGATCGCGAGCACGGTGGTGCCGCGCCCGCGCACGAGGTCGACGGTGCGGTTCGTGTCGGTGGTGGTGCCGGACTGCGAGATCGCGACGATGAGCGTGTCGCGCATGTCGTCGCGCAGTCCGAAGCCCGAGAGCTCGGTGGCGGGCATCGCCTGCACCGTGATGCCGGTGCTCGCGAGCGCGTCGCCGATGGCCGCGGCCACTGCCTGGCCGGCAACGGCGGCGGTGCCCTGGCCGATGACGAGGATGCGCTTGCAGTGGCCCAGGCGCAGGGCATCGATCGCCGTGGTCGGCAACGAAGCCGGCGGCAGCGCTACGCGCAGACGGCTGCCGTGGCGCACGATGCGGCCGCGCAGCGTCTTCTGGAGCGAGCTCGGAGCTTCACCGATCTCCTTGAGCAGGAAGTGGGGGAACTCGCCGCGGTCGATGTCGCGCGTCGTGACCGCCGCGCGCGCCAGGTGCTCGTCGGTGAGCGGCAGTGCAGTTCCGTCGTAGGCACAGCGCGTGATGCCCGCGAGCTCGCCGGCAGCGGTGCGGTCGAGCAGCACGACCTGTCCGCGCGACGCGGTGGGGTTCTGCATGTTGCCCGGCGTCTCGCCGTCCATGCGCAGGTAGCGTTCGCATTCCTCGATGACGCCGTACGGTTCGCTCGCGACGACGAACGTGTCTTCGGTGACGCCGATGTAGAGCGCCTGGCCCGAGCCGCGCAGAGCCAGTGCCAACTGGTGCGGGTTCTGCGTCGTCGCGGCGGCGATCGCCACCGAACCTTCGAAACTGGCCACCGTGCGCCGGAACGCGTCGCCGAGCGAGTGCCCCGCGCGCAGCTGGTGCGACACGAGCGTGGGGATCACCTTGGCATCGGTCGTGATCGGGTCGTGGATGCACAGGCCGTGGCGCGCGACCAGATCGTGGTGGTTGTCGACGTCGCCGTTCAGGGCGCCGATCACGTAGGGGCCGGTTCCCTTCGTCTCTTCGTGGTTGAGCGGGTGCGCGTTCGGTTCGCTGATGATGCCGACGCTGGCCCAGCGGGTGTGGCCGAGCACGAACACTTCGGCCCTGCTGTCGTGCAAGGCCGCATGCAGCAGCTTGTCGGCACCGATGCTGTCGCGCAGCGCGCGCACGTTGTCGCCTAGTTCACCGATCTCGGCGGCGTGCTTGTAGACGAAGTTCAGGCAGCCATCGGCGAGCCGCACCGAGGCGTCCTGGAACAACGGATCGGTGTCGCGCCCGTAGCGCAGGGCGCGCAGAGCGGCACTGTCGGCATCGAGGCCGGTGACGATGACCGACACGCCCGCGGAATCGCGGCCGCGCACCTCGAGGCGGTCGAGTGCCGAGAGCGCCAACTGCAGGGCCGAAAACGCGGCGGCGGCCGCCAGGTGTGGGACGTCGCCATTGGCGAGATCGAGGACGGCGCGCGCGTGTGGCAGGCGGTCGCGTTCCACCGCCCACAGAGCGTCCTTCAGACGCACGAGAGCCTGGTTGCGCTGTTCGATGCCGTCGTCCGGTGCGTCGGTGACGGCCGTCTGGTCGAGCGTGCGTTCGAACGTCGCCAACGTCGCGTGCAGTGATGGAACGCGGCTCTGCAATTCGCGCGCGGCAGAGGGATGCTGCAGGAGAGTC
>JAYUCN010000491.1:0-10605 GCA_043740335.1 Planctomycetota bacterium | reverse complement strand
TTCCGTCTGCGGCAATCCACGGGTAGTAGCCGACGCCTGCGGTGAGCAGGTCTTGGATCCCGTCGCCATCGACGTTGCCCGCTCCGTCGACCAGGCCGCCGAGGTTCTGCAGTTGGTAGGTGCCGGTGTAGCTGAGAATCACCGCGCCGGTCTGTCCCGAGATCACTTCCGCCTGACCAGGTCCCGGCCAACTCATGAAGCTGCTCGAGCGGCCGAACAACAAGTCGGGCCAGCCGTCACTGTCGACAGCGCCGACGCCAGCGGCGTTCACGTAGTCGGCGTAGCTGCCGAGGATCGTGCCTGTGCTGCCCGAGATGAGCCGGACGCCGCGGACATTCGAGAGGACATCGGAGGACCACGCCAGGATGTTGGCGTGTCCGTCGCGGTCCATGTCGCCCGCGGCCTCCACGACGTTGGCGAATTCTTCGTAGGCGATCGTACCGTCGAGTGTGAACAGCGTGCTGCCATCACAGCCCGAGAACACGTACAGCCTTCCCGCGAACAGGAGGGAGCCTGAGTGGGTCGACGGGGCACCTACGGCCACGTCGGGGACGCCGTCCCCATTGACATCCCCGATGCCCGCGATCGACCAGCCGAACTGGTCAGCGATCGGCCCTGGTTGGTACCTGCCATCCCATAGGCGCGGGATCGTCTGTGCACTTGCCTGTCGCCCGAGCCCTGCAACGGCCAGCAGCAACACCACCGCAGTCGGGCCAGCGGTCCGGTTGCACGGATCAAGAGAGAAGGACTTCACGGGATTTCTCGACGCCGCCTGGCGGCTACTGGATCGTCACCGTCAGCGCGCGCGTCGTGCTCGCGAGCTGGGCCGAGCCCGGTGGTTCGAGTACGAACCACTGCGCGTGGAAGATGGCTCCCGTCAGCGCAGGATTGTTGGGGATCAGCATCGGCACCGAGGCGCGCCCCTTGGCCGTGGGTCCAACAGTCCAGGTGATGGTGCTCACGTCCGCGGCGACCCGGAGGAAGCAGCCCGGCATGTTCAGCACCGACAGGTCGATCGGCAGGGGGACGTTGTTCCACATCGTACTGGACTCTCCGAGTACGAGGAGTGCTGGCGCACCGGAGCGCACGCGCGAGAGGTTGATCGCGAACTGACTGCCTCGCGCCGGCACGTAGGTGCAACCGATGCGCGGGACGACGCCGTTCGAGTCTGCACAGCCCTGGCCGAGTGCGATGACGCCGGGAGGTGCGCCGGAGTACAGACGGACAAAGGCAACTTGGGCAACGTAGTCAGCAAACGCTCCTCCCACGAAGTCGGGGAAGTCGTCGCCGTTGGTGTCGCCCACGCCTGAGCACTTCCACGGGTTCTGCAACGTGGTCGCTGGAATCCGGAGCAGCACGGATTGGGTTTGCCCGGAGAACAGGGTGATCCCGCCGTCGACTTGAATTCCGCCGGTCAGGACATCGTCGAAACCATCGCCGTCGACATCGCCGACACCTGACACCGAATCGGCGATGCGGGTCTGGGGTGGAGGATTCGACAGCGTGGACAACTGCGTTCCCACTGGCCCAGAAAAGGTGGTGACGAGGCTGTGGTTGTTCCATTGCCGGAAGCCCTGATCGCCAACCGCCACGTCGTCGAGGCCGTCGCCGTTCACATCGCCGACGCCGGCGATGCACCACGGGAAGCTGTCGGTGGGTCCTTGCGGCGGCTTGCGGAACAGCAGCCCGCCGGTTGCTCCCGAGTACACCCAGATGCCATCGCATGCAGTCCACGGCCAGAAGCCGGTGGCACCGATGAGCAGGTCCTGGACCCCGTCGCCGTCGACGTCGCCCGCTCTCTCGACCAGGCCGCCGAAAATCTGCATCTGGTAGGTGCCAAAGAAGCTGTAGATCACGGCGCCGGTCTGGCCCGAGATCACCTCTGCCATGCCCGGTCCTGGGAAGCCCATGACGCCGGGAGTCCCGCGGCCGAACAACAAGTCGGGCCAGCCGTCGTTGTCGACGTCGCCGACGCCGGCGGCGCTCCCGACGTAGTTGGCGTAGCTGCCGAGGATCGTGCCCGTGTTGCCCGAGACCAGATGGTAGCCGTAGACAAACGGGAGGACGTGCGACGACGACACCAGGATGTCGGCGTGTCCATCGCGGTCCATGTCGCCCACGGCCTCCACGACGTTGGCGAGTGCCTCGTGGGCGATCGTACCGTCGAGTGTGAACAGTGTGCTGCCATCAGCACCCGAGAACACGTACAGCCTCCCCGCGGATACGAGGGAGCCGACATTCGTCGTGGCGGCACCCACGGCCACGTCGGGGACTCCATCCCCGTTGACGTCACCGACTCCGGCGAATGAGCTGCCAAACGAATCTACGTAGGGCACCGGTTGGTTCGTGCCGCTCCACTGGCGCAGGATCGCCTGTGCAACACCCTGTCGTCCGAGTCCTGCAACCGCCACCAGCAACACCACCGCAGCCGGGCCACCGGCCCGGCTGCACCGATCGAAGAAGGAAGACTTCATGGGATTGCCCTCTTCGATCAGGAGATGCGCACGAACCTCGCGACACTCGGTACCCGCACCTGCGGGCTTCCGCGCGGAGTCGTCACGACGAACAGGTAGTAGTAGCCCGGCGGTGCGATGAAGTGCCCACCCTGGGCCTGCGAGGGCAGCGGTGCCAGCGTGATCCGGTTGCCTGCGTCCTCCAAGAGCTCCAGCTTGATGCAGCGCTGATCCGCGTCGAAGTGGTGCGTGACCGAGCCACAGCGGATCAAGGTCGCGAACTCGATTTCAGTAGCCGGGTTCGAGGAACCCTGCAGCGAGATCTTGAGCTCGGGAATCGCCACGCCGTAGTGGATGTCGTTGATCTCGGACTGCGCGTTCGCGATCGTCGGCCTCGCCAGTCCTTGCTGGAGGCAGGGCGGCGTGAAGACCTCGGCGTCGGTGTGAGTGAGCGGTGGGTTGGGCGGGGTGTTGATTGTCGACTTGTGGCCGCTCCCAACCACGATGCGGCCGTCCTTCAGCAGCAGCGCGATGCTGTGGTAGAGCCGGGCCGAAGCATGCGGGGTCAAGGTCAACGAGGTCCAGCCCGCCGCTGGGTTCAAAAGGTCAAGCATCTCGGGCACGTAGACCGGGTTCGGGTCCACCTGGAATCCACCGGAACCGTACGGACAGTACCAGTGTGTGCAGCCGCCGAACACGATCAGCTTCAGATCGGGCGTGATGATGGTGTTGCAGAACACCCGCCGATTGGCCATCGCGCCGTAGCTTGCTGGAATCGTCCACGCGCCCGTGAGCGGGTTCGTAATCTCCCAGACCGCGTTGTGCGCTTCTCGGGCCGGGTCATTAAAAGGCGACGACATGGGGAAACCGGCACCGCCCGGCTGCGGCTGATCGTCGAACCCGCCGATGACCAGTGTCCGATCGAACCACCCCGTCCCGTCCCAGGGCATCAGACCAGCTTCCCCGACGCGGTAGGGCCACAGGATCGCGCTACCGAAGACCAGGTTCACCGTTTTGGGGCCCAGGCCTGCCCAGGGGTGGCCGGTGGAAGAATATGCGTACTGCAGCTTGGAGGGCTGAATGACCCAAGCCGGCGGCGCGGTTGACCAGCCCGACGGGTTCGTCGACACGTCTGCGAAGGCCGAGACGGAGTAGTTGCGACCGAGGGGCGTAGTCGGCGTAACCGAGTTCGGGTCCCAGCCGCCATACATCTGATAGGAAACGAAGAGGTCCCCGCTCGAGAGCAGGTTCATCCTCGGGTAGTACGAGAACGTGTAGCCGCCCGGCAGGCCAGCGAACGGCGAAGCCGAGCCGCTCGGGCCGTCCCAACTGAGGTTGGCCTTGTTGAACCGCTGCCAGTAGTTGGCGGAGAGCTGGCTGTTCAACGGCTCCGAATAGCCGCAACCCCCGGGCGGCGCCGCGGAGCGCCACGGCGCCGATCCTCCTCCGAACGAGCCGACACTGCCATCGTGGAGCGCGACGGTCGTGGGGTAGTAGTAGCCGAATCGGTAATCGGGCGGGAGCGGGCTCATGGGCGGCGGCGGCGTGCGCATGAACGTGGTGGCCTGCACGAACCACTGGTCCGGGTGGTAGATGTACGACCAGGTCGGCTCAGGACCGCACGGCGTGGTCTTGTCGCCACCGGACAGGATCAAGTCGCCTTCGCCATCCGACGAATGACCGCAGCAGGCAACGTTCTCGATCGAGAGCACGTCATCGTACGGAGACGGCTCCACGGCGCTCGGCGCTGCGGGGTCCCACAGCCAGAGCCCAATTCCAGTGGGATCAACCTTGCCCTGGACCACGAAGACCTTGCCCTGATTCGGGCCCGGCTTGCCGACGACCATGGCGTGCTCGTACTCACCACTCGTCTGTGGCGAGAACCAAACGTAGGGACCCGCCCACCAGGGATTCTGCGCGGAGCACGGCGCAAGTGGCAGCAGGATCAACCCGAGACCAGCAGCCGTCGCCGCCGTACTGCGACGCGCGGAATATGAACTCAGCCGGCTGGCGTGGCACT
This sequence comes from Planctomycetota bacterium, assembly GCA_043740335.1. GTDB lineage: Bacteria > Planctomycetota > UBA1135 > UBA1135 > UBA2386 > DASVAL01. The sequence goes on along the minus strand of JAYUCN010000491.1, from coordinate 6,132 downwards.
CAGTTTGCCCTTCCTTCCTTCCTTCCTTCCTTCCTTCCTAGTCCTCTTCATGGGAGTTCTCCGAAAGTGGCGGATAGCCGCTGGCGGACGGGACCAGTCCAAAATGAAGCGGGGCGCTGCCAGCGTCGAGAGTCCGGCAAGGCTAGGCCAGAACGCTGGCCCGGCAACCCCTCCCCCTCAAGAAGTCGAAGATGCAGAAGGTGTCGCAGGTGCTTGGCCGTGCTCATGCGCGTGGCAACAGCAGTTCGACGGGGTGACGCACGGCGATGATGTGGCCGGCGCGGCGCAGGTGGCTGTCGATCTGCATCATGCAGCCGGGGTTGCCCGTCAGCACCAAGTCGACGCGCGCTTGCAGCAGGGTTTCGACTTTGCGTCGGCCTATTTCGTCAGCAAGTTCGGGGTGCAGCAGATTGTAGATGCCGGCCGAACCGCAGCAGTCTTCGGGGCGCGCATGCGGCACGAGCGTGAGGCCCGGCACCTGCGCGAGCAGCGTGCGTGGTTGGCTGCGCACACCCTGGCCATGGCAGAGGTGGCACGGATCGTCGTAGGCAGCCCTCGCGCGGCATTCGGCCGGCACCGCCGACAGCCCCGCCTCGGCCAGGAACTCGCTCACGTCGCGACACTTTCGCGCGAACGTCGCCCCCGCTTCGTCGCCGAGCAGATGACCGTACTCCTTCATCGCACAGCCACACCCGGCGGAGTTGTTGACGACGACGTCGGCGTTCGCGAACGCGGCGACGTTGGCGCGCGCCAGGATCCGCGCCCGTTCCGGCAAACCTGCGTGCACGAGCAAGGCGCCGCAGCAGGTCTGGCTTCCCGTCACCTCGACATCGAATCCGTTCGCGAGCAGCACCCGCAGCGTGGCGCGGTTCACGCGTCCGAACATCTGTTCCATGACGCAGCCCGTGAACAGTGCGACGCGCACGCCGCGGCGGCGCACGCCGGCAGGCGGCTCATGCAGCCCGACCCGCAAGGCTCGGCGTTCGCGGTGCGGTGGCACGGGCGGCGCGAGCGTCGCCATCGCCGCAGGCACCAACCGCAGGTTCGTCATGAGCCAGCGCAAGCCGAGCGCCTCTGCGGTGCGTAGCGCGAAGAACGCGGCGCGCAGCCTGTGCTGGCGCGCGACCACGTGCCACAGCAGGAAGTGCACGAGCCACGCCGACACGCCGCGATGTGGAACTCGCGCCTCGAGTTCGCCGCGCGTGGTCTCCAGGATCTCGCTGTAGCGCACACCGGAAGGACACGCCGTCTCACAGGCGCGGCAGTCGAGGCAACGATCGAGGAATGGTCGGATGGCATTCGCATCCTGCACGCGGCCCTCGGCGAGGGCGCGCATGAGGTAGATGCGGCCGCGCGGCGAATCGGCCTCGACGCCGAGGACGTTGTAGGTCGGGCACACGGGCAGGCAGAGACCGCAGTGCACACAGTCGAGGGTCCGCGTGTAGGCAGAGATCTGGAGCGCTGGCGAAGCACCGCACGCGGCCGGCTCAGACGAAGACGTCATGCGGATCGAGTGCGTGTTTGAGGCCATCGACGAGACGGCGATGGCCAGGGTCGACGAGGGTGCCGAGTCCGCGGCGCGCCGGGGCGCCGAGGACGATGCAGGCGTGGGCAATGTTCGGCAAAGCCGCGAGCAGCGCGTCTGCTGCGGCCGGCGACGCAAGTGCAAGCTCGAAGCGGCCACCACCATGCAGGAGAAACGGTGCCGTTGGCGGTGCCGCCGCGAGCAGCGGGGGCAGCCGGCTCGGCACGACGTTGCCCATGAGGACTTCGCCCCCCGACGGGGCGTCGAGGTGCAGTTCCGTGACCGGCTCCGCAACGGGCAGCGCATGCATGCGCAGCACCGAAGCGACAAACGTCGGGCGGCCGCCGATGCGGCCGGCCACCGCGAATCCGGAGTGGTCGCGACGAAGGAACAGGGCGGCAGGCGGATTCGGCAAGCTGCGCAACCTCGCGAACATCGCGAGCGCACGGGCCTGATCGAGCCCGGCACAGTGGAACCATTCTTCCGCGCGCGGTCGCGGCCGCAGGCGCAGGTGCAGGCGCGTGGCGGCGAACAACCGGCCCTGGCTGCCGACGAGCAGCTTGTGCACGTCGAAGCCGGCGACGCTCTTCACGACGCGCGAGCCCGACTTGAACGGCGTGCCATCGGCGAGCACCGCTTCCATGCCGAGCAGCAGCGTGCGCGGGGACGCACCGCCGACGGTGCTCGAACCGATGGGGTCGGTGGCGAACAGGCCCCCGAGGCTGCCGGTGCCGAGGCAGGGCAGTTCGAGGCCCACGCGCTCCAGCGCGTCATCGAGCACACTGCGGCGTACCCCGGCATCGACGGAGCACGTCTGGTCGGGAGGATCGAGGCGGTGGATCGTGTCGAGTCCGGCCAGTTGGACCTCGACGGCGTCGGGTGCAGCGCACCAGCGATCCTGGCGACTGCTGGTGCCATGGAGCCGCACCCGGCCGGGACCAGACCGCAGCAGTTCGCCGAGTTCCGCGGCGGAACGTGGACGCAGCGTGTTCACCGCCGGGCCTCGTCGTCGAGCACGCGCGCCATCATCTGCGGCCACTTGGCGACCTCGGCGCAGGCACCGCGCTGCGGCAGCACCTTGCCGGGATTGCACAGCCCGCTCGGATTCCACACGGCGCGCACGCGCGCCATCACGTCGAGGTCTTGCTTGTCGTACATCATCGGCACGTGGTCGAGCTTCTCGCTGCCGATGCCGTGTTCGCCCGAGATGCTGCCGCCGAGGTCGACGCAGAGCTGCAGGATCTCGCGTCCGGCGGCCACCGTGCGCGCCGTCTCGTCCTGGTCGCGGCCGTCGAAGCTGATGTTGGGATGCAGGTTGCCGTCGCCGGCGTGGAACACGTTCGTGAGCACGACGCCGTGTTTGCGACCGATGGCCGTGATGCCGTCGAGCGCTTCCTCGAGGCGCGTGCGCGGCACCACGCCGTCGAGCACGTAGAGATCCGTGTTGAGCCGGCCCATTGCGCCGAACGCACCTTTCCGGCCCTTCCAGAGACGTTTCCGTTCCGCGGGGTCCGTCGCTTCTTCGACGCGCAGGGCGCCGTTCTGCTGGAAGAACGAGCGGACCTCCTCGGCCTCCTCGACGATGACGGCGGCCGGTCCGTCGAGTTCGACGAGCAGCACTGCGGCGGCGTCCGCCGGATAGCCGGCGCGATAGACCGAGGCTTCGACGGCGCGGATCGTCGCCTGGTCGAGGATCTCGAGCGCGGCGGGCACGAGTCCCGCGGCGACGATGTCGCTGACCGTGCGGCACGCCGCCGTCATCGACGCGAAGGCGGCGAGCAGCGTGCGCACGGCCTCCTGGTCGCGGCACAGCCGGACCGTGATCTCGGTCGCGATGCCGAACGTACCCTCGCTGCCGCAGAACACGGCCATCAGGTCGGGCGCCCCGGGCAGGCGTGGACCGGCCGCATCGCCGAGCCGCGCCAGCGAGCCGTCGGGCAGCACGACCAGTGCACCCAGCACGTGGTCCTGGGTCATCCCGTACTTGAAGCAGTGCGGGCCGCCACTGTTCTCGGCGAGGTTGCCGCCGATCGTGCAGACCGACTGGCTGCTGGGGTCGGGCGCGTAATGCAGCCCGAGATGATGCACGGCGGCGGTCAGGTCGAGGTTGACGACTCCGGGCTGCACGACGGCGTAGAGGTCTTCTGTCGAAACGTGCAACACCGTGCGCATGCGCGCCAGATCGAGCACGATGGCTTGCCCCGAAGCCGTCGGTCCGCCCGACAGGCAGGTGCCCGCACCACGCGGCACGAAGGGCACGTTCGCCGCGTGCAGCATCTGCACGATGGCCGCCACTTCCGCTGTCGATTCGGGCAACACCACGGCGCGCGGCAGGGAACGGTGCACCGTGAACCCGTCGCATTCCCAGGCCAGCAGCGCGTCCCGCGATGAGAACACGCGGGCTTCCCCGAGCATTCTCACGAGCGCCTGTTCGAGCTGTGGCATCGGCCCCGCAGCATAACGACACCGGCGAGCGCCCAGCGTAGGCGCGCGCGAGGAAACCCCGACGGCGTCAAGCCATCGGTGCGGGAGTGCCGATTCATGACGCACGTTCCGATGCCTCTGCTCAAGGTGAAAAAGGTCGTGGCCGTCTGCTTCCAGGAAGCAGCCAAGACGACCCTGGAGCACCTCGGGGCCTATCGGCTCGAATTCTCGCAGATGGGCGTGGACGGGTCGCCGGATCTGCCGCGCCTCTATGGTGAGGTGCGCCGGCTGCGCGACTACCTGCAGCGTTGTGCGAGCGCCTACCAGGACCAGGTCGAACTGGATCTGACGGAACCCGACCAGGCCCTGCTGGTGGCGTGCTGTCGACGCTCCATCGAGGCCATCGACGTGCGCTTGTCGAGCGACCAGGTCGTGGCGTCGGACGAGCGTCAGTGGTTGGAGCGGAAACGCCAGGTCATCGCGGACTGGGCCGTCGAGCTCGCCGCGAGGCCGCTGCTCGAGCTGCCATTGAAGAGGCTGGCGCCGGTCGTGACCGAGGCCACGCGAGCGCTGCAGACGCGGTTGAACGGCAAGCTGTTCGGGGACATCGCGCAACGCAAGAAGTTCCTGGCGCCGGACGCAGGGCAGGCGAGCCAGATGCAGGGCGTGCCGAGTTTCGGGATCGAACTCGACGAATCGTCCCCGCTTGCCCAACCTGCCAAGCCCGCGGCCACCGCACAGCCAGGCCCGCCGCCATCGCCGGCCGTGACGACGACCCTGCTCGACAGCAACAAGATGCGCGACCCGCGGCTGCGTTCCCTGATGGCCATGGACCTGCGCAGCTACGAACGCGCCGTCGAGGCCGGGGACTACCGCCTGGCGGCCGTGCTGCTGGCCTCCGTGCTCGAGTCGGCACTGCTCGACCACCTGGTTCCCCGCCGCAATGAGTTCGCACTGACCGGTACGCCGGACACGTGGAACCCGCAGGAACTGCTGCTGCGTGTGATGGGCGACAGCGGCACGCCGCAGGACCGTTCGCTTGCCTACCACTTGTTCGCTGCTCGCAGCCTGCTGCGTCCAGCGTTGCAGATGATCACGCCGTCGGTCGTCACGGTGGCGAGCTTCGAGCGGTTGCGCGAGTTCGTGCAGCGGGCCTTGCACTGCATGGGTTTTGCCGGCGGTGGGGTCGTGTTCGACGTTGCCCACGTGACCAGCCCCGCGACCTTCCCGCCCGAAGGGTGACCGCCCGGCAGCGCATCAGCGCGGCAGCGGCTCGTGATCCGTACGGGCGTCGTTGGTTTCCGGCGCCGCGCGGTGGAGGGAATGCGCCTTCTGCTCCACGGCCGCGAACACGCGCAGCAGGTTCTCGCCGAGCACCTTGCGCACCGTCGCTTCGTCCTGACCAGCGGCCAACAGTTCGTAGGTGATGCGGGCAGGAACGTCGCATCGTCCATGCCCTGCGGCACGCACGGCACGCCGTCGAAGTCGCTGCCGAGGCCGACGTGGTCAGGCCCCGCGATCTCGATCGCGCGCAGCAGATGCGCAATCAGGTGCTTCAACGCGGGCCGTTCCACGGGCGGGAATCGCTGCTCGAGGTTGCCGAGCGCTTCGGCGAGTTCGGGACTGCCGGCCGCGAACTTGTCGCGCGCGGCCTTCTCCTGGATTCGTCGCGTCGCGGTGCGGGCGGAACTGTTCTTGGCGAACTCCGGGTCGAGGAAGCCGCAGTTGTAGTTGATCATCACGGCACCCCCGTTCCTCGCGAGTGCGCGCAGCATGTCGTCGGTGACGTTGCGCGGATGCGGGCACAGCGCGCGCAGCGAACTGTGCGAACAGATCACCGGTGCCTGCGAGGTGCGCAGCACGTCGGCGAAGGTGGCGTCGCTGACGTGGCTCACGTCGACCATCACGCCGAGCCGGTTCATCTCGCGCACGACCTTCTGGCCGAGCCGGTTGAGGCCGCCCCAACGTGGTTCCGCCGGCGCGCACGAGTCCGCGAACTCGTTGTGGTTGGTGTGGGTCAGCGTCATGTAGCGCACGCCGAGGCGGTGGAACAGCCGCAGCAGGCCGAGGTCGCCTTCGATCGCGTGACCGCCTTCGATGCCCATGAGTGCCGCGTGGCGTCCGGCCACCACCGCGGCGCGCAGCTCACGGGCGTCAATGCGGACGGCGTTATTGCCGGGGTC
>JAYUCN010000490.1:0-1766 GCA_043740335.1 Planctomycetota bacterium | reverse complement strand
GGCGACCCGAAGTGGACGAAGTACTTCCGCATGATCAAGGGCATGCTGCTGCAACAGCAGCGACCGAACGGCAGCTGGCCCTGCACGGTGGGGCCGGGCGAAGCGTTCGGCACCGCCGTGGCGACCCTCATCCTGCAGATCCCCTTGCAGTACCTGCCCATCTTCCAGAGGTGAGAGGGCGTGAACCTCTCGGTTCACCCCCTCTCAGCATCCCCTTCGTGGCCAGCACCGACAACAACGCCAAGACTGACGACCACCACAGCTGGCCCGCACCTTGAGCACTGACCCCGCTATGCCGACCGCCAGGTCCACGGACCCGATCGCTGCAACCCTGCGACCCCTGTTGGCGGGGCAGCTGCAGCGCCTGCGCCGACGGTTTCTCTGGCACGGGCTCGGCATCACGGTCCTGCTCGCCGCCTTGGCGATCCTGTTGTTCTTCTGCCTCGACCACTGGCTGCGCCTACCGCTGCCGGTGCGCCTGCTGCACACGGCCGCGGTCCTGACTCTCGTTGTCTTCGCCGGCGTGCGCTTCCTGCGCTACCCGCTCACGCGGCGGTTCGGCGAAGTGGACCTTGCGGTCTGGCTCGAGCGCACGTTCCCGGAGCTGCACCAACGACTCGTGTCGGCCGTGCAGTTGCACGCCGTCGACGACACGTCCCTGCGCAACCAGTCGCGGGCGATGATCGATCAGATGCTCGTGGAAGCGTCGGCAGCCGCCCAGAAGCTGCCCCTCGACCGCCTCTTCGACCAGCGCCGCACCGTGCGAGTGCTCGGTGGTGCCGGGTTCCTGCTCACGACGCTGGGCATCGGTGCCGCCCTGGCCCCCGCGACGGCCCGCGCGTTCCTGCTGCGCCACCTCGGCATCGCGGCCGACTACCCGCGGGAAACGACGCTGGTCGTCGAATTGCCGCCGGCGGGGCCCGATCTGCAGCGCGAGGACCACGCGGACACGACCCTGCTCGTGCTGCCCGCTGGCGCCGACCTGCACGTGTCCGTGTTGGCCAAGGGCAGCCTGCCGAAGGAAGTGTTCCTCGACGTCAGCACGCGGTCCGAGGCCGGCGCCACCGGAGATCCGCGCAGCGTGCCGATGACGCCGCGACCGGGTGACCGCTTCCGCCACGTCTTCCGTCGCCTGTCCGGTTCGTTCGAGTTCCACGCCCGCGGCGGCGATGACGAGGCCGGCGATCGGCTCGTCGTCGTACGCACCGTGCATCCACCCCAGGTCGCCACCTTGCGCGCCACCATCCGTCCTCCCGCCTACACGCGCATCGACAGCGTCGTGCAGAGCGGCGGCGCCATCGAAGCTCTGGGTGGCAGCGAGGTCGAACTCTCGCTGACGACGACGGCGGCGGTCCGGCAGGCGACCATGGTGTTCCTCGAGAGCGGCAAGCGCATCGAACTGGCCCCCGCCGCCGTGCAGGACGACAGCGGCACCGCGACGGTGCAGCGCTGCCGGTTCACGGTCGAGACCTCCGATCGCTACCAGATCGAGCTGCTGGCCGACAGCGGCCTGCGCAACCCCAACCCGGGCACCTACCCCATCGCCGCCTTGCAGGACTACGCGCCCGTCGGCCGCTGGCTCCTGCCCGACGACGAAGGTACCCCGCTGCTGCCCGAGGCCCTGCTGTGCGTCCGGTTCGATGCGCACGACGATTTCGGCTTTCAGGCCGTCGACCTCGCCGTGGAACACGCCGGTACGCGTACGCTTTTGCGTTCGCTGCTGCCCGCCTCGGCGAGCCCCGTCACCCGCGCCGTGGTCACGGAGC
>JAYUCN010000489.1:0-10608 GCA_043740335.1 Planctomycetota bacterium | reverse complement strand
GGCAGGGGTGGGACCGGTGACGCGTCGACAACGGGTGCGCTGCGAGGCGAGGGATCGGTCGTGAACAGAGTGCGGAGTGCCTTCTGCAGGAACGCCAGCCCCGCAAAACCCGAGATCGCGAAGAAGACCACGTTGAGCACGACCAGGAATGGATAACTGCTGGTCGACAGTGTGAAGAAGCCCGTGACCGGGCCGAAGCTCGCGAGCAGGGCGAGGTTCACGGTGATCGCGGCGACCAGCAGGCGCAGCGTGTCTCTGCCGTGCAGCCGCGAGTTCGCGAGCGCCGAGAACACGTAGAGGGACGGCAACGTCACGACCAGCGTGGCGAGGAACAGCATTGGCACCTTGACGATCGTCGCCAGCAGTTGCGGCACGCTCGCGTGCTCCGGGCGCAGCACCGCGAACACGCCCATGAACGCGCCGTAGATGGCACCGAGCAGCAGTGCTGCCAGCACGAGCTTGTCCGCCGGCACGCCGATGCGACCCGCGAGCAGGTCGTCGCGTCGCGTGAACTGGCCGCGCAACAGCTGGTCTGTGTGGCGGAAGAGATCCCTCATGGCCGGATTCCATCGCGACCGCGGGATGCTGTCCACCCTCGTGCTCCCGATCACTGCCGATGGTGCGCCGCGCTTGCCGCTACCATCGCCGGTGCCGATGAACTGGCTCGCCCACCTGCGCCTCGCACCAAACGCACCGCTGCTGCGGCTCGGCAACCTGTGCGGCGACTTCGTACGCGGCGTCGACCTCGCCACGCTGCATCCGGAGTTGCAACGCGGCATCGCGCAGCATCGCGCGATCGACCGCTTCGTCGACGCGCATCCGATCGTGCGGCGAAGCCGCCAGCGCTTGGATCCGCACTGCCGCCGCTTCGCCGGTGTCTTCGTGGATGTCTTCTTCGACCACTTCCTCGCGCGCGATTGGTCGCAACTCGGCGAGGGCGGCACGCTGGCCGAGTTTGTCGCGGCGATGCACGCGCTGCTGCTCGAACATGCGTTGCTGTTGCCACCGCGGCTGCAGCACGTGCTGCCCTGGATGCAGCGCGAGACGTGGCTCACGAGCTACGCGCGGCTCGACGGCATCGATGCCGTGCTGCAACGCATGGCGCGTCGCGTCGCCCGCCCGACGCCGCTCGGTGATGGCGTGCAACAACTGCGCGCGCACTACAGAGACCTCGGCTGTGACTTCGCCGCGTTCTGGCCCGAGCTCGTCACCTTTGTGCGATCGGCACCGCGGTGATCGCGGCACTGGCGTTCACCGACGTACGAGCATGACACCGAGCAGTGCCACAAGCACGCTGGCAGGCACCATGCGCACGATGTTGCGCGGGGACGCGTCGACACCACTCCACATGGCGACCGCACCCAGAACGAGCAACCAGCCGATCACACGTTCGATCTGCCATGGCGTGAGCCGCGGCAGCCACAGCGGAACCTTCTCGCGGTAGGCTTGAAACGGGTCGCCGAACCGCTGTTCGAGGTCGCGTTCCTCCGCCGGGCGCACGCAGAGATGCCACAGCACCGCCCCAGCGAGTGCGTAGAGCAGCACGAGCCAGCTGTCGATGAAGGTCCCGACCGCGAGGCCCTGGGTGATGCCGGCGACCGCCATCGGGTTGCGGACCACGCGGTACGGCCCCACGATGACGAGTCGTCGCGCCGTGCAGAGCGGCAGCGGTGTGCCGCGGCCGCGCACGGCCATGGTCAAGCCCGTGGCAAGCCCGAGCGTGCTCGCGAGCACGAACACGATGCTGCCGAGCAGACGATGGCTGGTCACCTCCATGGCCGGCATGTCGAGCCACTGTTCGACGTGCCAGACGAGCCACGGCAGGAGGCCGAGGAACACGCACCAGAAGACCAGGATCTGCGCGAGCGTCTTGCCGACGTGGTGCGACGTCGGCGCTTCGGTGGCGACTGCGATCCACTTCACGACTTGCTCGCTCCGAGTGCCCACACCGTGCCGACACCGCTGACGAGCATCAGGGAGGTCGACAACCAGCCAGTGCCCGTCGTCAGGTTGGCACCGACGCACCACAGCGTCGCGTAGACAACGGCACCCGCGAGCGCACAGAGGAGCGGGCTGGCCCATGCCCATCGGTGCTGCAGCCCGAACGCGACCGTCGCCGAACCGAGGACGATGACGAGTCCATCGGGCAGCGCGAACGCGAACAGCGTCGCGGGCGGCCAGTCACCGATCACGAACCACGGCCGCAACGCCGGTGCCCACCAGAGGGTGAGCCACCACACCGCGACCGCGATCGCCTGCGACCACAGGAACAGCGGGACCAATTGTGCGTGCGACCAGCGCATGCCGGGATGGTGGAGACGTCGCCCGGGCTCGGCAAGCACGCGTTTGCGTTCGCACAGCAAGGTTGTCGCTGGCCGACCGCTCCGGTATGCCGATGCCATGCCGCCGAAGTCCGTGACGATCTACAGCGATGGTGCCTGCCTCGGCAATCCAGGGCGCGGCGGCTATGGCACGGTGCTCCTGTCCGGTGCCCACCGCAAGGAACTCTCGGCCGGCTTTCGCCGCACGACCAACAACCGCATGGAACTGCTCGGCGCCATCGTCGGCCTCGAAGCGCTCAAGCGCCCCTGCCAGGTCACGCTCTGGTCCGACTCGCAGTACGTCGTGCACGCGCTGACCAAGGGCTGGCTCGACGCCTGGCAGCAGCGCGGCTGGCGCACGTCGAGCAAGGAACCCGTCAAGAACCAGGACCTCTGGCAACGCCTGCTGCGCGCCAAAGAGCCGCACACGATCGAGTGGCGCTGGGTGCGCGGCCACACCGGCGACGTCGAGAACGAGCGCTGCGATGAACTCGCGGTCGCCGCTGCGAACGGCAGCGAGCTGGCCGACGATGCAGGTTTCGCGGAGTAGCGGTCGCGCCGCCGCGGCGACGCGTCACTGGATCGCGAACACGAGTCCGTTGCTCGCCGAGATGCCCTGCGGTCCGCACAGCGCGTCGAGGAAGACGAACTGGAAAACCCAGCCGAGGCCGAGGATCCCGGTCTGGTTCGGGATCGGCAGCACGAACTTCGCATTGCCGAGCGCGTCGGTGGGCGGGGCCAGCACTGCCGACGCGACGATGGTGGCGAGGTCGAACGCCACCGCCACACCGAGGATGGGCGGTTGGCTCAGCGGGGCGGCGAGGTCGGCGGCGAACACCGCACCGGCGGGCGAGTTGGCGGGGCGTGGGCCGCGCACGCACCAGAACGTGAAGTTGCTGTTGCCGAGCAAGGGGGCGCTGCCGACCAGGATCTCGCTGCTGCGCGGGCACGTGCTCGTCGGTTGGCCGAGGCTCAGCAGGAAGGGCATCACCGTCACGAGGCCCGGGGCACCCGGAGCGAAGTTGATGGAGCCGAACGGGGTGCCGACCGGCGAACCGCCGTCACCGACGTAGCTGCCGTTCAGCGCGAAGATGAGAACGCCGCCGGGCATGCCGGACAGTTGCTGGTCCTTGGTGGCGGCGAGCTCACCGGCGGTGCGCGCCATCGGCCAGATGCGCACTTCGTCGATGACGCCGTTCCAGGATTCGCGCCCCGGCGTGATGGGATCGCCGTTGCCGAGCCGCAGGTCGCCACCGTTGTTCTGGATCTCGGTCAACAGCGGCACCGTGAACGACGCGACCAGCACGGCATTCTTGAAGATGCGGATCGTCTGCCCATCGAAGGTGCCGGCGAGGTGCGTGAACGCCGCGAACTCGCCGGCCGCGAACGTGTAGGTGGCGCTGTAGAGCTGGTTGGTCGACGAGCGCACGATGAACTGCAGCGAGCGCGAACCCGTGTTGCCGGCGCTGACGCGGAAGTTCCAGCTCTCCTGGTTGGGCGTCACGTTCTGGCGTGCGATCGTCGGCCAGTAGAACAGCCCGGTCGGGATCGTCGAGTCGTCGTAGTTAACCCACGCTTCGACCGTGATGCCCGTGGGTGGCACCATGCGGGCATCGAACGGGTAGCTGACGCCACCGTCGATGCCGGTGACGAGTTGGATGCCCTGGTTCTGGGCGGACGAGAACGAGGCCAGCACGCACATGGCCGACAGTGCTGACAGGGTGGTGCGAAGGGGGGTGCGCATGGGGGTGGTCAGTCTACCGCCACACGGTTCCTAGCGGACGCGCACGAGCAGGTGGCGTGGCAGGGCCAGGCGCACGAGGTGGGGTTCCACCTCGCCGAGGAAGCGATGGCCGTCGACGAAGTAGCCGGCTGTGGGCTGCAGGCCCGGCACCCGCGCGATGAACCACTCGTTCATGACTTCGACCATGAGTTCGCGCAGGTACTTGGCGAAGCAACTGGCGAGCGCGGTCGGGAACGCGCGGTCTTCGCCGCGCTCGGCGAACGTGATCAAGACGACTCCCGCCGCCGTCAGCAGCCGATAGGAAGAGACTGCCGGTTCTTCGCGCACGACCTCGACGGTGGCATCGGGACACAGCCGCCGCAGGTCGGCGGCGTAGTGCATGCGCCCACCGCAGCGGTCGGCGACGAGGTGACCGCTGGAGCCAGCCTCGAAGCGCGTCGGCAGCCGCAGCAGGATGCGACCGATCACCTCGGCATAGGCGCGGAAGTGGGCGCGACTCTTGTTGTCGGTGTCGGCGATGAGTTCGTTCCACTCCTCGACGTCGACCGGGCGTACAGCGATGTCGAGCAGGGACACGGAGCCCTCGCGCAGCGCGCGCGCAACGAGCTCCGCCTGCAGCCGCACCCAGTCGGCGTCGGCCGCGCGCGGCAGACGCAGGTTCAGGTCTTCGTACCAAGGGCACCGCCGCAAGTGATCCAGATTGGCGCCGAGACGCAGCAGCCAGTCGCCAAGGTTGCCCGGCAGGTCGCCATGCAATGCCGTCCAGAACACGAGCGCCGTCTCTTCGAGGTGCAAGAGCCCGTGCGGTCCCTGGTTCAGCTTCTTGCTGTCGGCGACGCGCACCTTGCCCTTCACTTGCTTCCTGCGGCTCACGCGGCGAGCCAGCAACTTCCAGGGGTCTGTACCTTCGGGTCCGGCCATGGCCACACCGGCGACCACGAGCGGTCCGAGGATGGGGCCGAGTCCCGCTTCGTCGACGCCGGCGAGGAAGTTCATGAACGGAAGACGACAGCGCTTGCCGGAGCGGCGGTCAAGCTTCGGTGCCACTGCGCGCAGGCATTCGCCGTGGGCCAGGCCCCGGCATCGGTCGATACCTGCGGGACAGAGGTCCCATGGAAGTGCTACTCGTCGAGAAGGACCCGCTCGTGCGGGATCAGGTCAAGGTCGGTCTGCAGCAGATCCCGGAGTTCCACGTCACCGTGGGAGCCGGTTACGCGGGCATCAACGAGATCCGCAGCAAGCACTTCGACTGTGTGTTCCTGGGTGTCGATCCGCGCCAGAAGGACACCGTCAAGCTGCTGCACCATCTGCGTTCCTTCGACACCACGACCGAGGTGTTCGTGCTGACCGCCCCGCGCAACGTGCGCGACATGGCGGTCGACAAGAGCAAGTACAACATCCACTCCTTCCTCCAGACGCCGATCAACGTGCGCGAGCTGTTCGGTCTGCTGGGCCGCTTCCTGGAGCGACGCACGGAGCGGCAGAACTCGACGTTGCGCAAGCAGAACCGGTCGGCAACGCCCGCCGGCAGCCGCAGCCACTGAGTGCCACGGCACGGAATCGCCGTCTGGCCGGCTTGCCCTTGCCACGACTGCCGTTCTGCGGTTCGCTTGTGGCGGCCCATGACCGACCCGGTCTCGCACCTCTCTTCGCCGCGACCTCGCACGAACGTCTGGCTCGAGTCGCGCTATCGCAAGCTGCGCCGGGGTCTGCCGCAGACGATCCTGTTCTGTCCGCTCTGCAAGGGCAACCGCCACCGTCGCCAGGGTTGCGAGCCCTGTGGGGGCTTCGGCAAGCTGACGAAGGAGTCGGTGCAGGAACTCATCGGCCGTCGGCTCGTGCCCACGATGCAGGCCAGGGAGGGGCGCTTCCACGGGGCCGGTCGCGAAGACCTCGACGTGCTGATGCTGGGCCAGGGTCGACCGTTCGTGTTCGAGGTCGTGGGGGCGCGCCGCCCCGAGGTCGACCTCGAAGCGCTGCGGCGGGAGATCGAAGCGCGCGCCGAGGGTGCGATCGAACTGCAGCCGTTCGTGCGCGTGCAGCGCGAGCGCGTCGTCTACTGGAAGGAGACGCACTTCGACAAGATCTACCGCGCCGAGGTGGGCCTCGCGTCGCTGCCGGCAGCAGAACGGTTGGCGGCGGCGGCAGGGTTCGCCGGTGAGACCCTGCAACGCACGCCGCAGCGCGTCGCGCATCGAAGAGCCGATCTCGACCGGCTGCGGCAGCTGCGTGTGCTCGGCCTCGTGCCGATCGGCGAGCAGGCGCTCCTGCTCAGGGTGCTGTGCCAGCACGGCACCTACGTGAAGGAGTGGATCTCGGGCGACGAAGGCCGCACCGAACCGTCGCTGGCGTCGCTGCTCGGCGTCGCCTGCCGCTGCACTGTGCTCGACGTCGAGGAGATCCTCACCGACGATGTGCCGGGGCCGCGCCTGCCCGCGATGGGGCCTTTGGAGCCCTGACGTGGAGCAGGCCCCGCTGCCGCACCTGCCTCTGCTCCGGCTGCGCTGCAGCCGCAACGACCTGCTGCGCGCGTTGCTCGAACGGCAGCCGGCGTGGGGACACCTGGCACCCGGCGCCACGCAGGTCCAAGGGGAACGCGGCGTCGCTTGCTACCGGCTCGCGCCGCAGTCGTTCTTCCTGCAGGTGCACTGGCGCTGGACCGGCGAACAGTGGGAGGAACGGGACGTCATCGTCGTGCCCGGTGCCACCGTCGCGCTGCGGCTGGTGCTCGACGACCTCGCTCCCGCTGCCGTGACCAGGGCCCTGCTACTGGAGCCGACGCGCGCGTTCGCGAAGGGCGAGAGCGGGCCGCGCAGCCGCCTCGTGCGCGACGAGGGCCTCTGGATCCACGAAGTGCTCCAACGCGGCTTTCATTGGCCCGAGGAGAAGGTCGCCGAACTGCTCGGGCTGCTGCGCGGTCGCCCGGGGTTCCGCGACGTGCTGGGTCAGCGCGGGGTCACCTGGGCTGGAGTCACGGTGCAGTGGCGCGGCTGCCTCGAGCGCATGGGCGGGTTCGTGCTCGATCCACGGCTGCTCGAGGATCTGGTCGGGCTGTCGCTGCAGCTCGACCTGGAGCTGATCGCCGAATAGCGGCGTTCAGCGCTGGCGCTGCCGCAGGCGCGCGCGGAACGCGCGGATCGCTTTGAGGTAGCGCCAGACGTCGCGCACGAGGCGCACGGTGGACTTCTTGTCGGCACGGCGCACGAAGCGGCACGGCACTTCCACCACGTGGAGCCCGGCCTGGTGCGCCAGCACCATGATCTCGCTGTCCCAGAACCAGTCGACGTCGCGCGTCTGGACGACCACGGGCACGATTTTTTCGCGCCGGAAGAACTTGAAGCCCGTCTCGGGGTCTCGGAAGGGCACGTCGAACAGCAGCCGGAACAACCGCCGGTAGCCGCTGCTCAGGAAGTGCCGCAACAGGCTCGTCGGGCGCCAGCCCGCGGCGTACGCGCGATAGGCCGTGGCGCCGTCGGCGCCGGCGTCGATCGCGGCCAGCACGCTGGGCAGGAAGCGGCAGTGCACCTCGAGGTCGATGTCGAGGAAGCCGACGATGCGGCCGGTCGCGAGCTGGAAGCCTTCTTTGACCGTGCCGCCGCGGCCGACGTTCTTCGCATGATAGACGGCGCGCCAGTTCGCATGGTCGCGCACGAGGTCTTTGATGACCTCGGCGGTGCGGTCGCGGCTCTTGTCCTCGATGAAGATGAGCTCGTAGCTGCGGCCCATCGCATCGAGCTGCGCACAGAGCTGCCGCACGGAGTCGGCGAGGTGACCTTCCTCCTGGTAGCAGGCGATGACGACCGAGAGGTCGTACGGGGGCTCGGGTGCCTCGTCCCGGCTCACGGCGCGATCCTCACCTTGTAGACGCTGATGCCGACGAAGTTCTTCGCTTCGAGCACGCGCACGCGCGGGTGCGCAAGCAGCGCTTCGACGCTGCCGTCTCTGGACACGTGCGGATGCCAGTGGTCGCGCACGAGGTAGCAGACGTCGTCGCGCATGCGGTGCTCGAGGTCGAGCTGGGCTGGATCGCCGACGCTGCGGTAGACGCGCAGGGCGGCACCGGCGAGCAGCTTCTGGTTGTGTTCGGCGAAGTCGCGGAACATGCGTTCGGCGTAGTCGCCGAGCATGCCGCCGAGCCGCTTGCGCACCGCGTCGCCGATGCGCGCGGGGCTCGTTGCGTCGGTCAGGTTCTTCACGTCCTGGATGCGCACATCGTAGTAGGAGAGCGGTCGCGGATTGGGCGTCGAGGTGAACACCGGGCGACCGGCGGCGCCGGCCGCGATCTCCTGCGCCAAGAAGGCCGTTGCCGCGCGCCAGTCCGAGTTCGGCTTGTAGACGGTCCATTGCGTCTCGTGAAACCTGAACAGTGCTGTGAGCGACGCCGTGCCGAGCAGCAGCACGCACGCGCCGACGATGCGGTGCAGGGGCCGTCGCAGGGCGGCGAGGCCACTGCCGACGAGCAGGAACACGAACGGCAGGGCCGGCAGCGCGCTGCGTTCGAGGTAGGTGCGACCGAGTCCCCATGATGCGGTGGCCATGAGGAAGAGCGGGATCAGAAGCAGGCACACGGGCACGAGGAATCCCCGCGGCTGCTGGCCGTGGCTTCGCCAGATGTGCCAGAGGCCGAGGGCGGTGAGCCCGACGCCGAGTCCGTTGCGCGCGCCGGCGGCGAGATCGCCGAGCCAACCGTCAAGTGTTGCGAGGGTGTGGCCCGTGAGGCACCAGTCGAAGACGAACTGATAGAGTTCAGCCGGAGTCATGGCGCGCAGGTAGTCCTGCGACGTCTCGAACTCACCGAGGGCACGCTTGGCGATGACGAAGCCGCCGAGCAGCACGAGGCCGAGGCCGTGCCATGCCATGAGGCGGGTCGCCGCCGCCGTGAAGCCGCGCGCGACGATCGGGGCGAGTGCTCCGAGGGCCACGACGTAGATCGCGAGGTAGTAATGCAGCGCCAGCATCACGGCGAGGTTGGTGACGTGCAGCAGGCCGAGCCAGCGCGGGTGCGGTGCCTTGCCGTCGAGCAGGCGATCGAAGGTGCCGACGGCGACCAGCGTGCAGGCGATCATCGAGCTGTAGAGGCGCCCTTCGGCCGAGTACCAGACGTGGACTGGTGACAGAGCCAACAGCAGCGCGCCCCACAGCGCTGCGGTGGGGCCGACGAGACGGTGGCCCGTCCAGTACACGAGCGGGATCGAAGCGAGGCCCGCGAGCAGCGGCGGCAGGCGCAGCGACAGTTCGCTGTCGCCGAACACGCCGTTCCAGAAGTGCATGAACGTCACGTAGAGCGGCGGATGGATGTCGACGTAGAGCGTCGCGAGCAGTTGTGCCCAGGTGCCGAGGCGCTGGTCGGACATGCACGCTTCGTCGAACCAGACGCTGCGGCCGAGGAACGGCACGCGCAGCAGGAGGCCGACCACGACGAAGGCACTCAGGAGCCAGCGGGCGCGGCGCGTTGCGGCGGTAGCGACCGGGTCTCTGGCTGGCATGGCGGCGGCTTTGGTCGGCGAGTCCATTCCGGTCGGGCGCGGAAGAGTAGCGGCTCGTTCGCGGCGGGGCGCCACCAGCGTCCTGCGAACTGCACGCGGCGCATGGCAAGGGCGGTTGTGCGTCTCCGTCCGGGACGCTCGCGGTCAGGTCCCGAGCGCCCAGCGACTCCAGGCCAGGTAGCCGCGATCGAAGGGAAGGGAGCTGAGAAACGCTCGTTTCTTGGCTGGTAGTCGACGTAGGCTGCGGCTTCGCAACACACCGGAACGTAGGCGCCGGTTCGATCGAGTCCTCCAACAGATGCGTCAGCTCGTGCGCACGAGTTGCTACGTCATGACCAGCCACGGTCTCGACGAGATGTAGGCCGACCGCCTGAACGTCGACGATGTCGAGCGCTGCGTCCTCACGGGCCACATCATCGAGCGACAGCGTGACCGCGACACGGGCGAATGGAAGTACCTCGTCGCAGACCAGACCGTGGCTGATGAGCTCATCGTGGTCGTTGTCAAGATCACCAACCACAAGGGCGCGCGCATCCGGGCGCGTCACGCGCAACTGCGGGCCGGGTCCTCATGCCTGATGGTCACCTGCTCCGCCTGTGGCGAGTGCTACTTCACCGCGGCAACCCCTGCTTTGAGATCGAGCACATCCGCGTGCACTGGCGTCAGACTGACCAAGGAGAAGAGGATCCCGGTCGCGAGGTTCGGCGGCGCTGCTGAAGTGGCCGAACAGCTCGTCTCGAGGCGAGTCGGAGGCCTGCTGAGCCGGCCCAGGGTCGACGGGTCGCTTGGGGGCGCGGCGATGTCGAGCAGGCTTGCGTAGCCGTAGCGGCTGCTGCTTGCGACTTGGCCTTGTCGTGGATTGGGGGGCTTGACGGGCCTGCAGCCGCCCGTACCTTTTCCTCGTTCAACGCGAGTGCGGATTTCGCCCATGCCACGGTCTCTCTCTCTCGTCGCGGGCTCGAAGGGCCTGTGGCGCTTCAAGCAGCAAAGCGAGACTGCGACACCATGACTCCACTCCGACTTCATGCGCTGATTCTCATCCTGGCCAGTGCCGTCC
>JAYUCN010000488.1:0-4403 GCA_043740335.1 Planctomycetota bacterium | reverse complement strand
ATGCTGCGGTGCGCGGCGATGCCACGCTGTGGCCGCGTCTGTGCTTTGCGCTGACCGCCGCGGGTTTCGTCGCGGCCGCGTTCGAGCCGTTCGCGCAGGCGCTGACTCGGCCAGCACCATCGCCGCTCGTCGCCAGCGACCTGCTGCCAACGCCGCTCGCCTCGCTCGTGCGGCCGTTCCGCCTCGAAGGACCGGTCGGCGTGGCGTTCCTGAGCTTCGTGAGTGATCTCCACGATGAACCCGCGTTGCGTCGACGGCTCGCCGGCTTCGCCGGCGTGCAGGTGCTCGACATCGAAGGCACGCTGACGAGTGCCCTCTCCGCCTACCGCCAGAGCATGCAGACGCTGTTGTCGTGGGGCCTGCTCGCCGTCGTGCTGCTCGTCGCCGTTCGCCACCGCGCCGTGCGGCCGACGGTCATCGCCTGCCTGCCCGCATTGCTCGGTGGTGCTGGCACCGTGGCCGTGCTGGCACTCGCGGGCGTGCCGATGAACCTGCTGTCGCTCGTGGCGCTGCTCATGGTCTTCAGCATGGGCGTCGACTACGGCATCTTCCTCGCCGAGAAGGAGCCGCGGCCCGGCGCGCACGACGTCACCTACCTGTCGGTGTCGTTGGCGGCGGTGACGACGGTGCTGAGCTTCGGCCTGCTGGCGCTGTCGGAACAACCGCCGCTGCGCTGCATCGGGCTCACGTCGGGCGTCGGCATCCTGCTCTGTCTGCTGCTGTCGCTCGCGATCGGCGGGTTGCTCGTCCCGTCGACACGAGCGGACGCTTGATCTGGCATCCGCACCGCGGGTCTGCCACTGCGCAGGAGGTCTCTGCAGGTCCGGCGCATTCCGCGTGACCGTCGATATACTCGGGCCATGGCGGTGCTGACTCCGAGCACGAGCGATCCGAACCTGCTCGCGCGAACAGCCGTGGCGTTGCATCACGCCTATGGCGCGTTGGAGTCCGCGATCGCACGGATCGCCAAGGTGTTCGGAACCGAGCCAACGGGCCAGAACTGGCACCGATCCTTGCTCGAGACCATGACGATGGAAGTGCCGGGCATCCGTCCAGCGATCGTCAGCCTCGACGCACTACCCGCACTTCGCGACCCGCTGGCCTTCCGCCATTTCTTCCGCCATGCCTACACCGTGCCGCTCGATGCCACGCGCCTCGCCACCTTGCAGGAGCGGGCCATGAGTGTGCGGCCCTTGGTAGACGCGGACTTCGCACGTCTGGATGCCTGGGTCACGGCCCTCGCCACGAAGACGTGACGGCGGTCCAGTCGCTTGCGGCCATTGCTGCCAGCACCCAGACTTCTCGCTGTGTTCCTGCAAGCTCATCCTTCGGTCGCCCCAACCATGTGGTCACCGCTCCGCGCGTGGCTCGTGGCGACTCTCTTCTTCGTCGACCTCACGCCTTGCCCCGCGCAGGAGAGTGCCAGGCAGGAACCGGCGGCGAACGTCGTGTTCCTGCACTGGAACGACTTCCACGGGCAGTTCCGTCCGCAGGTGGCGACGTGGAAGGCGCGCAGCGGATCCGCTGAGAGAGTCTTGCCGCGCATCGGCGGTGCCGCCGCGATGGCGGGCTTCGTGCTGCGCGAACGCGAGGCCCACGCCAAGGACGGCGTCTCGGTCGTCGTCACCGACGGCGGCGACTGGTTCCAGGGCACGCTCGAAGGCAACGAGTCGAAGGGCATGCTCGCGGTGCGGTTCCTGAATCGGCTCGCGCCCGATGCGACTGTACTCGGCAACCACGACTACGACTTCGGCGCCGACAATCTGCGTCGCATCGCCGCAGCGGCGAAGTTCCCGGTGCTCGGCGCCAACGTGCTGCGCAGCGGTGCGCCCGCGCGCGAACTCTGCGACTACGTGCGCCCGTTCCAGGTCGTGCCGGTGCAAGGCCTGAAGCTCGTCATCGTGGGACTCATCACGAGCGACACGAAGGCCGTGTCGACCGGACCATGGGGCGATGCCGAGTTCGAGGACGAGCAGAAGGCGCTGGCGGTCGTGCTGCCGCTCGCGCACCAGGCCGGTGACGTCGTCGTGCTGCTCACCCACTGCGGTCTCGAGACCGACCGCGCGCTGGCCAAGGCGTTCCCCGACATCCCGCTGATCCTCGGTGGGCACTCGCACACCGGACTGGTGAAGCCCTACGTCGAGGGCAAGACCTGGATCGTGCAGACGCACGGCAAGTCGAGCGAGATCTACCGCATCGAAGCGCACGTCGACGCCGCCACGAAGCATCTCGATCTCCTGCAGGGCAAGCTCGTCGAACTGGACCCCGCATCCAATCCCGAGGATCCCGAGACGGTGGCCTTCCTCGCGAGCGAGACCAAGGACATCGCCGACCAGTGGGACCGCGTGATCGGCGAGCTCGTAGCACCGGTCGGTGAGGAACGCGGCGCGCAGAGCACGCTCGCGGGCAACCTGGTGTGCGACGCGTTCCGCACGGCGGCGAACGCCGAGCTCGCGTTCAGCAACAAGGGTGGCATCCGCACGCGCCTGCTGCCGGGCCCGGTGACGCCGCGCCACCTCTACGAGCTGCTGCCGTTCGAGAACAACCTCGTGTCGCTCGACCTCACGGGTGCGCAGATCCGCGCGATCCTCCAGTTGTCGCTCGGCAAGGACCGGCGGCCGCTCGAGATCGGCGGCGGCAGTTACCGCTACACCGAAGAGAACGGCGAACGGCGGATCGTCGGGGTGACGGTGGCGGGGGCCGCGATCGAGGACGCGCGCATCTACCGCGTAGCGACCAGTTCGTTCCTGGCGCGCGGTGGCGACGGGCTCACGACGTTCGCGGAGGGAACGAAGTTGAAGGACCACGGCATCCTGTTGCGCGACGTGCTGATCCAGCAGGTGGAACGCGAGGGTACGCTGCGGCCCGATCCGGCGAACCGGATCGTCTTCGAGGAAGCGGCGAAGCGTTGAGCCAGGACCCGACTCCTGCGATCCCTCGCCAAGTTCTCGCTGCGGCTGCCCCGAGACTCGATCATGGGCACCGACCCTTGAAAAGCTCTTCGACCATCGCGACGCAGTTCGTCTGCGCGATCCTGCTCGCCGCGTGCGCGACGCGCCCGACCAACCCATGGCAGGACAAGGACTACCCCGGCACCTTGCAACCCGCCGCGAGCCTCCCCACCGACATCCTCTGGCAGCAACGCGTGACCGCGACCTGGGGCGAAGACGGCCAGCGCGGCTTCGACGCGGCGATCCAGAAACAAGGTGACACGCTCACCGTGCTCGGCCTGTCCGCCATCGGCTCCGCCGGCTTTGCGATGATCCTGCGCGGCACCACCATCGAACTGAAGAACGACACCGCGCAGGACCTGCCGTTCCCGCCGCGCTTCATCCTGCTCGACGTGCAGCGCACCTTCTATCCGTGGCTGCCCGCACCGCCGCCCGCCGACGGCACGCGCGAAGGCACCGTTGCCGGCGAACGAGTCACCGAGACGTTCCGCGCGGGCCGCCTCGTCGAACGGCGCTTCGCGCGCCTCGACGCACAGCCAGCGGGTGACATCACCGTCACCTACGACTGGGGTGAGACCCCCGCGGACCACCAGGCACCGCGACACACCGTGCTCCACAACGCCTGGTTCGGCTACCGTCTGACGATCGACACGCACGCCGAGACCAGACTCCCGCCGCCCGTTCCGCAGTGAAGCCCCCGCCGGATTTCCCGAACACGGAAGCGCCACGACGCCCGCGCATCTTCGTCGCGGGACGCGGCGCCGTGACGGGCTTCGGCGTCGGCAGCGCGCCCTTCGTCGATGCGATCTTCGCTGGCGCCACCGCGATCCAGCCGCGCCGCCGCACCGCCGCCTTCGACGTGCCGACCGCGGTCGCGGCCGAGTTCCCCGACGGCGTGTTGCCTGCCGAGCTGGCCGCGAACGACCTGGCCTTCCATGTCGCCTGTCTCGCCGCGCGCGAAGCGCTCACCGAGGCCCACGAACCCGAACGTCGCGACATCGGCTTCGTGCTCGCCTCGACGAAGGCGGACATGTCGGGCATCGTCGGCACGGGCTCGGGTCTCGGCCAACCATGGCGCCTCGCCGAACGCATCGCGAGCGAACTCGAACTCGGTGGCGGCTGCACCGCAGTTTCCTGCGCGTGCGCCTCGGGGCTCGTGGCTCTGTCGGTCGCGGCGCGGCGTCTGCACGCCGGCACACATGAACGCATGCTCGTGCTCGGCGTCGACGTGCTGCACGAGTTCGTCATGGCCGGCTTCGGCAGCTTGAGCGCACTCGATCCGAATGCCTGCCGCCCTTTCGACGCGGCGCGCCGCGGTGTCTCGCTCGGCGAAGGGGCCGGCGCGATCCTGCTGTCGCGCCGCGCGAACGAATCGATCGGCATCACGCTGCTCGGCCACGGCGGCGCCAACGACGCGTGCCATGTGACGGGACCCGATCGGCAGGGTGCTGG
>JAYUCN010000487.1:0-4406 GCA_043740335.1 Planctomycetota bacterium | reverse complement strand
GACCTCGTACTTGCCGCTCTTCTCGAGTGCCTTGATCAAGCGCTCCAGTACAGTGATGTCCTGCTCGGCGCAGTCGCGCATGACCCAGGGTCGCGGGTCGTAACCGGAGAAGACGCCGATGCGGAGCCGACGATCCGACGAGCCGCGTGCAGAACCGCCGCGCGGAGAGGACGACGGGACGAGAGATGTTCTTGGCATGTCGCGAGCGCGCGAGTCTACTCGACAGGTTCGATCGTGCCCGCTAGGTTGACCGGGCTCACCGCCGCCTGACCTCACCTCCCTCGACCCCACCGTGTACGAACTAGCCTGGTTCGTTGCTGGCACTGCGACCGCTTTGGCCGTGGTGCGACTCCTGCGCGCTCGCGCGGGCAGTCCGACGGGCAGTCCGCCGGGCAGTCCGACGGGCAATCCGACGGGCAGTCTGACGGGCAATCCGACGGGCAATGCCGCGGTGGACGCGGCCCCGGCAGTGCCGGCCGGCACATCGCTCACGCCTCCCCTCGTGACAGCAAACGCCCGGCGCGTCGCCCTGTCCCTGGCCGAAGAGCTCGCCAACCTCGTCTCGGGCGTCGAAGGCCGCGCCCATCACCTCATCGTGGCGGCGCCGAACCGGGCGCACCTGCCGCCCGCTGCGGAAGCGCTGCTGGCGTCGGTGCTGCGCCTGCGCACGCTGCACAAGAAGCTCGTCGCGTTCGGCCGGGCGCGCCTGGTGGTGCCCGGCTCGACGGAGATCTCGACACTCGTCTCGGGCCTCACCGACGACTTGCAGCAGATGCAGCTCGGACTCGAGCTGAGCTGGGAGCCACCGTCCGCATTGCCCCCCATCGCGGCCGATCCTGACATCGTGCGCGATGCGCTGCTCTTCCTCTGTGCGGCACTGCTGCGCGCGGAACGTGGTGCCACCCACCTGTCCATCCAGGCCGAGCTGGTCTTCGCCGGGGAAACACCGAGCATCCGGCTCGAATTGGTGCTCGAGTGGATCACGGAGACGCTTGCGGCCACGGCAGACGCATTGGCCGACACCAACCTGGCACTCGATCTCGAGGCGGCCCACAACCTCATCGCCTGCCAGGGCGGCGACGTCCTGATCACGCATCTGCCCGGGCGCTCGGTGCGCGCCGTCGTGCACTGGCCGGCAGCGCTTCCTGCCGAAGTGTTCGACGCCGAACCTGCTGGCGACGCCGAGGACACGGCCACGACGGTGCCCACGCCGCTCGATCTGCCCGACGAAGGGGAGCCTGCCGGCCATCGGTACCGCGGCGCCCTCGTGCTGGAGGCCGACCCTTCGGTTCGCGCCATGCTCGCCAGCGAGTTGAAGGCTTCGGGCCGTGCCGTGTTCGCGTGCGCCGATGGCGCCGCCGCCCGTTCGTTCCTCGAGGCGACGCCCGACCGCTTCGAGCTGCTCATCGTCGATCACCATCAGCGCCTCGACGGTGGCGACGCACTCGGGCAGACGATCAAGACCTTGGCACCCGACCTCAAGATCTGCGTGCTGGGCCAAGGCCCGAAGCCCGCGGGCGGCTTGTGGCCGCAACTGCACTGCATCCAGAAGCCGTTCGGCGTGCACGAACTTCGTCGGGCGCTCGCCTCCGTCCTCGCTGGCTGATAGGTTGCTCGGCCCTTTCCGAGGAACCAACCCTGGCTCGCAAGAACAACCGGCCGCCGGACCAATACCGGCCACTTCAATTCACGCGCTCCTACACGGACCTGCCCGGCTCCGTGATGGCCGAGTGCGGCAAGACCAGGGTCCTCTGCACGGTCAGCGTGCAGGACACGGTCCCGCAATGGATGTACAACCGCCACGCGGGTGGCTGGCTCACGGCTGAGTACTCGATGCTGCCCGGTGCTGGCCAGCCGCGCAAACCGCGCGAGGGTCGCACCGGCCGTCCACTCGACGGCCGCAGCTTCGAGATCCAGCGGCTCATCGGTCGCGCGCTGCGCTGCGCGATCGACCTCGGCGCTTTGCCCGAGGTGACCTTGTGGGTCGACTGCGACGTCATCGCCGCCGACGGCGGCACGCGCACGACGGCGATCAACGGTGCCATCGTCGCGCTCTACGACGCCTTGCTCTGGATGGAAGAACAGAAGCAGCTACCGAAGTGGCCGCTGCGTGGCCTCGTGTCGGCGGTGTCCGTCGGCCTCGTCGCCGGCAGCCCGATGCTCGACCTCGACTACCACGAGGACAGCGCCGCCGATGTCGATCTCAACGTCGTCTGCGCGAGCGACGGCCGCCTCATCGAAGTGCAGGGCGCGGCCGAGAAGAAACCGTTCGCGCTCGACCAGTTCCAGGCGATGCTGGCGATGGCACAGACTGCCTGCACGACCATCCGCGAACTGCAGCAGAAGACGCTGGGCCTCTGATGGTGCACATCCGCGGACTCTGGATCGCGTCCAACAACAAGAAGAAGCTCGCCGAGCTGCGCCGCATCCTCGTGCCGCTCGGGCTCGACCTGCGCACACCGGATCAGCTCGGGCAACCGTTCGCACCGGTCGAAGACCAACCCGACTTCCGCGGCAATGCGCGCAAGAAGGCGTCGCTGCTGGCGACGCTGGCCAAGGGCATGGCCCTCGGCGACGACAGCGGCCTCTGCGTCGACGCGCTCGGCGGTCGGCCCGGCGTGCTGTCGGCGCGCTACGGCGGGCCCGACCTCGACGACCGCGGGCGCCTCGAACGCCTGCTCTCGCAGATCGCGGAAGTGCGCGGACCGCAGCGCACCGCCCACTTCACGTGCAGCCTGTGTCTGTGCGGCGCCGACGGCCGCGTGCTCGCGACGTTCGAAGAACATTGCCACGGCACCTTGCTCACGGCGCCCTCGGGCGCAGGCGGTTTCGGCTACGACCCGATCTTCGTGCCCAAGGAGTTCAACGGCGATCCGAGCAAGTCGTTCGCGCAGCTCGATGGGCCGACGAAGGACAAGCTCAGCCACCGCGGCAAGGCGTTGCAGAAGCTGGTCGGCAAGCTGCCGGAACTGTTGGCCAAGCAGGCGTAGTCGCGTCGCATCGCGGCGCGCGACCTACACTCAGGGCCCACAACCGTCCATTCCTTCTTCGCGTCCTGCGTGATGCGGAAGACCTTCTCGTCCTCCTGGACGAACACGGCTTGCGACTTGGTCTTGTCGCGGTCCCTGAGCACGAACAGGTGCCCCTTCTGGCCCTTCGTCACGAGATCCGCCACCGCCTTCAAGACGACCGTGACGTTGGGCGTCGGATGCGCGACCGACTTGCGGTTCCAGAACGTGATCTTCGCACCGGCGGACGCCCAGCGCGTCGCCGTGGTCTGGATCTCGAGATCGTTGTACTGCGAAGAGAACGCAGGCTTGGCGACCGCGGCGCGCGACTGCAGCGCGTGGTAGTCCACGTAGCCCTGGTCCCACTTCCCCCTGGTCTCGGCGAACTCGGGCGCGAACTTCTTGCGGAAGTAGCGGAACACATCGCCGTACGTGCCGAGGTCGACCATCAGCATCTCGACCCCGTCGATGGTCGCTGGGTCGGAGCTGGTGCCAGGGCAGCCCGCGCGGACCTCGATGCCGAGCTTCTTCGCCGCTTCCGCGGCATACGTGTTGCGGCGGTACAAGGCATCCATCATCCACCGATGGCGCAGCTCGGAGGTGTGTTCTTCGTCGATCGCGATGACTCCGCCGCCAGGGTGATCCTCGACGTCGCTCCTGACGATGAAGAAGTCGTCCTCGGCGAGCCCCTTCTCGATCGCCTGCAGCGCCTTCCGGCTGCGGAACTTGAAGTGCGTCGTGGCGCTGCACCCCCAGATCGTGAAGCGACAACCCGCGGCGAACGCGTCGGGCATCTTCGCCCAGTCGGCGAAGTTGACGGCGTTGAAGTCCTTCGGCCGCGCGGTCGAACGCCTGCCGCGACGGGACGCCTTGTGGGTCTTCGACACCTCGGACCGAGGCTCTGACACCATCATGCTGGAGGCGCTGGCGCGCAGCCTCGACGGCGTCAGCATCCAGGTCGCGGGTCGCTGCAGCCAGGAGGAGATCTGGTCCCGCATCCGCGCGCAGATCCAGCACGAACTGCTGTTCGTGGCGCGGCCTCGTTCCGAGCCCGCGCCAGTCGACTCGCGCCGCGTCGCACCGCGGCCGCAGGCTCCCGCCGAGCCCATGCAGAGACCCAGACTCCGCTCGGAGCCGAAGCCGAAGCGTACGTGGATCGAGATCGTGGTCGTGGATCAGGACGACGCACCGGTACCGCACGAGCAGTACCGCCTCGAACTGCCGGATGGCTCGGTCCGCGAGGGCAAACTCGACGGCGACGGTTGCCTCTACGTCGACGACATCGATCCGGGCACGTGCACGCTCACGTTGGTGGGTTCGCCGGCAGCGGCATGAGCGAGCGCACTACACAGCCGCACGCGCGGGAGTCTTCATGCCGAGCAGGCCGATCACGTAGAC
>JAYUCN010000486.1:0-4407 GCA_043740335.1 Planctomycetota bacterium | reverse complement strand
GGCCGCGGAAGACGAGCACTGTGCAAAGAACGCCGAGCAGGCCTGCCACGATGAGCGGGACGCCGAGCGCAACCTGGCGTTCGTTGCAGAGCACGCCGCCGATGGGCACGGCGGCAACGCTGGTGAGGAGCAGCAGGATGCCGAAGAGGAGCCGGCCGAGGCCGTGGCCGGGGTTTCGGTAGAGGGACTCGCGAGAGGGTGTGTTCATGAGGTAGCTATTGGAATGATATCATTCCGATAGCCCCAGGTGGACGGGGTGCTCGCCCTTCTGTCGCGCCGCCGTCAGATTCCGTCGTCGCCCTGGCCCGTGAAGGGCAGCGCCTGAAGGAACCGCCGCCCGTAGGCCTTGGTGCGCACGCGCGGATCGAGGATGACGACCTTGCCGCGCTCCTGGCTGCCGCGGATGAGCCGGCCGAAGCCTTGACGGAACTTCAGGATCGCTTCGGGCAGCGAGTGGTCGGCGAACGGATCCCGCCCCTGCGCGCGCAGCGCCGCCATGCGCGCCTGCGTCAGCGGGTGGCCGGGGCTCTGGAACGGCAAGCGCGTGATGACGAGCAGCGTCAGCACCGAGCCACGCAGGTCGATGCCTTCCCACAGACTGTCGGTGCCGATCAGGACCGAGGTCGGCTGTTCGCGCTTCTGCGCGAGCAGACGTGCCAGCGGCGCCTCGCCCTGCACGAGCAGTTCGATGCCGGCCTCGGTGAGAGGTGCGCGCAGCGCCGCCGAGACCTTGCGCACGAAGTCCCACGAGGTGCAGAGCACGAGGCCGCGGCCGCCGTTCTCGAGCAGGTGCCGCAGCGTGCGTTCGACGACTTCGACGCGGAACGCGTCGGCCTGCTGCGCTGGATCGGGCATGCCCTCTTCGAGCACGAGTTCGACCGCGCGGTCGTAGTCGAACGGCGAGCCGAGCCGCAGCGTGTCGGCCTCGTCGAGGCCGAGCTGCCGCCGCAGCCAGCCGAAGTCGGGATCGTCGCCGGTGCCGACCGTGGCGCTCGTGAGGATCGCGGTGGGGCCGTTCGTGAACAGGTGCTGGCGCAGGGCCTGGCTCACGTCGAGTGGCGCGCCGTGGAGGACGGCGCCGTGCCGCGACGGTTCGATCCAGCGCACGAGCGGAGTGGCGGCCTCGGGATTGTGGAAGCACAGCCCACGCAGCATCGCGCACAGGCCGTCGAGGCCGTTCGCGCGCGCCGTGAGCTCCATGCGCGCATCGACCTCGGTGGTGCGTACGGCCGCCGTCGCGAGTTCGGTGCTGAGCGCGCGCAGCACGGGTGTCAACGGTTCCTCGATGGTCGTGTCGTGCAGCGCCAGCCCTTCGCGCTGGTCGCTCTTCCGCAGACGCTCCTCGATGTCCTGGAAGAACGCTTCGTTGTGCACGTGCGCCTCTTCCCAGAGCAGGCGGGCCGCCGCGGTGCCGTGGCGCGACAGGATGCTGTTGTCGCTGCGGCGCGCGTGCAGGCGCCTCAGATGCCAGCCGACCGTGCGCGGCCCGACGCGCAGGCCGAGGCTCTCGGTCGCGACCCGGTCGAGGTGGTGCGCTTCGTCGAAGATGACGACGCGGTGCGCGGGCAGATAGGAGGCGCCCGCCATGCGCAACGCGAGGTCGGCGAAGTAGAGCGCGTGATTGACGACCAGCACCTGTGCTCCCTGCATGCGGCGTCGCGCGCGCTGCCAGTGGCAATGGTCGAAGTGCGGGCAGGCGCGCTGCAGACAGTTGCCGTGTTCGGCCTGCACTTCCTCCCAGACTTCGGGCAGCGGCGGGAACTCGATGTCCTGGCGCGTGCCCTCCTTGGTCGTGATCGACCAGTCGACGATGCGCCGCAGCTGGCTGTGCCGCTCGGGATCCTCGAACAGGTGCTGCTCGCGCTCGGCGAGGTGCATGCGGCGCAGGCAGAGATAGTTGTTGCGGCCGACGGCCGTCACCGACGACCACTCGAACGGCAGCACCGCGTGCAGGAACGGCAGGTCCTTCTGCTCGAGCTGTTCCTGGAGCGCGATCGTGCGCGTCGAGACGACGATCGGGCCTTCACCCTGGTGGCTGTCGGCGTGCAGGGCGGCGGGCAGCAGGTAGGCGAACGATTTGCCGGTGCCGGTGCCCGCTTCGGCGATGAGGTGGCGATGCGAAGCGAAGGCGCGCTCGACGGCTTCGGCGAACTGCACCTGCTGCGGGCGCACTTCGAAGTCCGGCAGGCGGCGCGCGATCGGCCCGTCGGCGGAGAGCAGCGCCCGCACGCCACGTTCGGCGTCGGCGGTCATGCGGTGCCGTTCGCCGGCATGCTGCCGGCGATGCTGCTCACGTTCGGTTCGGCTTCGAGCACTTCGATGTCGACGGTGTCGTCGATGCGATGGAGGTTGGCCCGTCGTCAGTCGCCTGCGGGCAGTCGGCGACGCCGCACGGGAGTTTGGTGAGGTCGGGGTTCAGTGAGCGGTGCAGAATCTATCCGCGCAAGCCGCTTTGCACTGCGGCAACCTGGTTGCCCGTTTGCGTGGGCTCGCATGGGTTCGGCGAACAGCGGTGGTCGACCTCGGTGGTTGCGAAGCGTAGGATGGCTGAAACGCCATGCGAGCCGTTGTCTACGTCGAGACCAGCGTCCCGAGCTTCTACTACGAAACGCGTACTGACCCGGACATGGTGGCACGTCGGCAGTGGACGCGCATCTGGTGGAGCGTCGCGAGCGAGCGGCACGACCTGGTAACGAGCCCTGCCGTCATCGATGAATTGGAACAGGGCGACTACCCCAGCCGTGGGGATTGCCTCGAGCTGATCGCCAGGCTCCCGATCCTCACGATCGAGCCGCCGGTACTGGACATTGTTGAGGCCTACATCGCTCGCCACGTCATGCCCGCCGACCCGTCCGGGGACGCGCTCCATCTCGCGCTGGCCTCGTTTCACCGGTGCGACTTCCTGGTAACCTGGAACTGCAGGCATCTCGCCAACGCGAACAAGTTCGGGCAGATCCGGCGAGTGAACACGTTGCTCGGACTCTTCGTGCCGACATTGGTGACACCCCTCGAGCTGCAGGAGCGAATCGATGAGCAATGACCCTGGACTTGATGCCACCCGCGCTGTGCGCGAGAAGATCTCCCACGAGCATGGCAACGATCCTCGCCGTCTCGTCGAGTACTACATCAAATACCAGGCACGGTTCGCGGACCGGTTGCGGCGGGCGCCTGGTTCCGAGCAGGAACCGGGAGAGGCCGCCGAACCAGGTGACGCAGCGGATGTGGCGCCGCCGCGCCGCTGAGAGGAGCAGCGCCCGCACGCCACGTCGGCGGTCACGCGGTGCCGTTCGCCGGCTGGGCGTCCTTGGTCGTCATCGGCAGGAAGTCCTGCGGGAGCAGCATGCGGTTCCAGTGCGGCAGGCGCCGGTCGTGCAGCACGGGCATCGACTGGAGCAACCCCGTTTGCATCTGCTGCACGAGGCGCGCCCCGAGTTCGCCGTGCACACGCACCCAGTGGCTGTTCTTGCGCGCGGTCGCCCGGTGGTCGCGGAACTCGTAGGCGACGCGCAGCATCTCGGGCAGCACGAACCGCACGGGCCGGATGGCGAGCACGCGGCCGACCGAGACGTCGCCATGCACGAGCACCTGGCGCAGTTGGAAGAGGCCCGCAAGCCAGCCCAGCAGAACGAGCGCGCCGGGCACGACCATGGCGCCGATCCAGAAGCGCGCGTGCAGCCAGATGCGATCGACGTGCAGCATGCTGCCGGCGAT
This sequence comes from Planctomycetota bacterium, assembly GCA_043740335.1. Lineage (GTDB taxonomy): Bacteria > Planctomycetota > UBA1135 > UBA1135 > UBA2386 > DASVAL01. The sequence continues at coordinate 696 of JAYUCN010000486.1, read as the reverse complement.
GCGGCTGATGTTCGGTTCGGCTTCGAGCACTTCGATGTCGACGGTGTCGCCGACGCGCAGCAGGTCGGCCCTGGTGAACGACGCGCCGCTCAGGGAGACGCCCCGCCATTCGAAGTCGTAGCCCACGTGCTGCCAGGCCTGGCGCTCCAGTTCCATGGGCGGTGCAACGGCCTTCACGGTGCCTTGCACGCGACGGGTCGGACCCTGGTCGAGACGGGGCGCCATCGAGAACTTGCCACCCTCGTGCAGGAACATGGCCCAGGCGAAGAGGCAGCCGAGCACGACGAGCGCGCCGCCGACCGCGAGCAGCGGCCAGCGGTGCGCGAGCAGCGGCCGCAAGCGGACGCGCCGCGGTGCCGGGGGGATGTGGTGCACCTCGCGCATCATGCGAGGTGGATCAGAGCAGGCCGGGTCGCCACCGTCGAGCGCGGTGGTTTCGGTTCCGCCGTGGCACCGTGCGGTGGCCCTCGCTAGCATCGCCCGCCGGATTGGAACTTGCCCGCATGGACAACCACTCGACGCCACCGAACCGTTCGTCCTCGTCCCCGATAGCACCGCGATCCGGACTGCATCGACTCCGGCTCGTCATCACGGCGGTGATCGCGCTGGCTGGCTTCCAGTTGTTCAGCTGCCGCTCGACCTCGGGGTCACCCGCGGGCTGGCGCCCGTACGAGCCACCGGCCGAGGGCACCGCGG
>JAYUCN010000485.1:0-4411 GCA_043740335.1 Planctomycetota bacterium | reverse complement strand
CTGCCCGCGCAAGACCGCGATTCGTACGCGATGGACTACGGTCCATGCCTGATGACCACGTTCGAAGGGGGCGGACTCGCGGGCGTCACCGAGAAGGGAGTCGTTGTCCGGCTCGGCGATGCCGGCGCCGTTGCGTTCGACACCGAACTCCTGCGCCTGTCCGCGGCGTGGGTCGATGGCTGGTTGCGGCTCAAGGGCACGGCCTACGATGGCGCGCACGGTCCGATGCCAGCCTTGCGCGGCCGCAAGGTCGTCGAAGTGAAACCAGGTCCAGGCTGGGCGCACAACGGGGACCTCGGCGATCCGCGCGCCATCCCGCATGGTCCGCTGCCGCGCGACTGGGGTGTGTATCGCGGTCTGTGGCTGCACGGCGATCGGGTGGTGGTCGGCTATCGCATCGGCGACATGGACGTGCGCGAGGGCTACGGCGTCGAGGGTACCGCGGTGCGCGTCATCACGCGCACGCTCGAGCTCGGCCCGTCGGCGACCGAGCAGGTGATGGTCGTGCTCGATGGGCCCGCCGGCGCGAAGGTCGGTTCGCCCGCGACGGGGGGCGTGCACCGCCTCGCGATGCTGCAGTGGCAACCGCAGGTGCGGGGCCTCGTCGAACTCGACGCGACGACGACGGGCTGGGAGTCATTGGCGATGGGTGGCCCGTCACGCGGCGACTACCTCGATGCCAGCAGTGGCACGGGAGCAACGATCACGTTCGTGCCGGGGTTTGCGCGGGCGCACGGGCGGAAGGCGCCGGACGCCGGCGCTGTCGAGACTGCGGAGACGCTCGCCTTGCCCGTGCTCGCCGACGGCGAGGGTGCTGCGTCCGCCGCCGACTCGCAGCGTGGTGTCTGGTTCGACAAGCACAAGGTGGGCGATCGTGAGAGTGACGACGGTCGCTTCCTCGTCGACCTCGTGAAGGTCGTTCCCGTTTCCCGGCTCAGTACGTTCACCTGGCACGGCGGCGAACGCAGCATCCAGCAGTACGAGGTGTTCGGCAGTGCTGCAGAAGTGGCTCCCGACGCGGCTGCCGGTGATCCTGCTGCCGCCGGCTGGGCGTCCCTCGCCACGGTCGACAGCCGTCCGCTCGGGGACGGGGACAAGCACGGTGTGAGCATCGCCAAGGAAGGCGGTCTCGGCAGCTACCGGCACCTGCTCTTCGTCGTGCGCAGTGGCGGCGCCCCCTTCTGCGAGATCGACGTGTTCGCCGACCGGTTCCGCGCCCCGGTCGACGCGGTGGGCCGCAGTCTGCGCAGCGTCGCCTGTGCGTTGAGCGGCGAGGCCGCGGGCAAGCTGGAGGTCGATGGCAGCCGCATGCTCCTGCGCGTGTCTGCCCACGCCCAGACCCTGCGTCTACGTCTAGTGATGGCGACTGGCGACGAGCGCGAACTGGCGGCCACCATGCCGGTGTTGATCTCTACAGCGGACGTGCCCGCCGTGCCGAACGTGCCCGCCTTGCCGAACAAGCCGGGGCAAGCCCGTTGGGGCGAGCCCATCGTCACGAAGGGCACGCGCGGTGCCGACGACGGACCGTTCGCCGTCGACACGATCACGATCCCGCTGGAGAACCGCTTCCACTCGCGCATGCGCACGGGTGCGTTCGACTTCTTCACCAATGGACGCGCGGCCGTGTCGACGTGGAACGGTGACGTCTGGATCGTCAGCGGCATCGACGAGAATCTCGACCACCTCTCGTGGCGCCGCTTCGCCACCGGCCTGTTCGATCCGCTCGGGCTCCGCATCGTCGGCGACGTGGTCCACGTGCTCGGGCGCGACGGCATCACGCGCCTGCACGACGAGAACGGTGATGGCGAAGCGGACTTCTACGAGTGCTTCAACAACCAGGTCTTCATCACGCCCGCGTTCCACGAGTTCGCGTTCGACCTGCAGACGGACACCGAGGGCAACTTCTACTTCAGCAAGGCCGGGCCCGTGAATCCGGGTGGCCGCGGCTTCATGAAGATCGCGCCGCATCACGGCACGATCCTCAAGGTGAGCAAGGACGGTTCGCACATCGAACCGATCGCGACGGGCCTGCGCGCGCCGAACGGCATCGGTGTGTCGCCGACCGGCATCATCACGTCGGGCGACAACGAGGGCACCTACATGCCGCGCTGCCGGTTGAACTGGATCGAGAAGCCTGGCTTCTACGCGGGCGTCAAGGACACCGCGCACCGCACGCCGGTGCCCGACCAGCCCGACCTGCCGTTGTGCTGGATGCCGATGGAGGTCGACAACAGCAGCGGTGGGCAGGTGTGGGTGACGGGTGCTGGTTGGAAGGACCTCGATGGCCGGCTGCTGCACCTGTCCTACGGCACGTGTTCGGCCTACCTCGTGCTCGCCGAACGCGTCGAGGGCCAGATGCAGGGAGGTGTGGTGCGGCTGCCGGCGGAGTTCTCGTCGAGCTGCATGCGCGGTCGCTTCTCGCCGAAGGACGGCCAGCTCTACGTGATCGGTCTCCAAGGCTGGCAGACGAGTGCCGCGCGCGAGGGTGGGTTCCATCGCGTGCGGCGAACGGGCAAGCCGCTCGGATTGCCGACGGCGCTGCACACGTGCACGAAGGGGCTCTACCTGACGTTCGACGAACCGCTCGACGACAAGACCGCGGCGGATCCCGAGAGCTACGGCATCGAGATCTGGAACTACCTCTATTCGTCGAACTATGGCTCGCCCGAGTTGTCGTTGCTGCACCCCGAACGCCGCGTCGAACAAGGCAAGCCGAACCGCGATCCGCTGAAGGTCACAGCAGCCACGCTGTCGCCGGATCGCCGCACCGTGTTCCTTGCAATCGAGGGCATGCGACCCGTGCACCAGATGAAGATGACCTGGAACATCGACAGCAAGGCGGGCCAGGCGATGAAAGGGGAACTGCACAACTCGATCCATGCTCTGGCCGCGGATCCGGGCTTCCCCGCGGGTCGTTGAACGATGGGGCAGCGGCTCGCGATCGTCGGGATGGCGTTGGCCGTCGGCTGCCTCGGTTCGGCCGCGCGCGCACAGGAGCCTGCTGCGGCGTCCGCTCCGCCAGAGCGGACGCGCGGCGCGAAGGTCACGTTCGAACGCGTGGCGGGCGCCGATCAGGCCCCCCAGGTGCACAGCGAGCGCGCGCGGCTGCTGTCGCTCGGCGTCGAGCGCGGCGAGTCGGCGAGTCCGTTCGTGCCGCCGGGTCTCTTCCGCGCGACCTACCGGGCGACGCTGTCGTTGTCCGTGCGCGATCGCTTCCACTTCCGCGTCGACGGTCGCGGCTCGGTGAAACTGTCGTTGAACGGCGAGTCGGTGCTGGAAGGACTGCTGCGGCCGGGCAAGCCGATCGACACCGCGCAACCGGCGCGACTCAAGAAGGGCGACAACGACCTGCTGCTCGTGTTCGAGAGCGGCGCCATGGGCGACGGTCAGTTCCGGCTGTTCTGGTCGGGACCCGACTTCGGCTTCGAGCCGATCACGCCGGAGCGCCTCACGTGGGTGATCGACGACGCCGAGGTGTGCGCCGGTGAGCAGCGTCGCGCTGGCCTTCTGCTTTTCGCGGAGCGCCGTTGTGCGCGCTGCCACGTTCCCGAGGAACACCGCATCGGTGAGTCCGCGTTCGGAGAACTCGACGTCACCGGCCCTGATCTGCGCAACGTCGGATCGCGCGCGAAGCCAGCCTGGTTGGCGGCGTGGTTGCGCAACCCGCGCCAGTTCCGGCCCGATGCGACGATGCCGAAGCACGTCTTCGACAAGGCGGAGGACGCCGACGATCTCGCGGCCTTCTTCGCCGGACTCGGCGTGCCGCTCAGCGGCGTGGAGTTCCCCGCGGGTGCGGCAACCGCGGGCGCCGTCAGGTTTCTCCAGCTCGGCTGCGTCGCCTGCCACGTGCCGCCGGATCGACCTCGCAGCGAGGCGGTGCTCGGCGATCGCATCCCGCTCGACTTCATGGCGCAGAAGTGGCACCCCGCGGCACTCGTGGCCTTCCTGCAGGATCCGCGGCGGGATCACGCGCATTCGCGCATGCCGGACTTCTCGCTGTCGCTGGACGATGCGCGAAGCCTGGCTGCCTACCTGCTCGCGGCGCCCGTGGCGCCGCTGCCCGACAGTCGCGGCGACGCGCAGCGAGGGCAGAAGCTGGCGCAGCAGCACGGTTGTGTCACGTGCCACGCGCTCGAGCTGCAGATCGAGGCACCGCACGCGAAGCGTCTGCGCAACCTCGAGCCGACCGGCGGCTGTCTGGCCGACACGCCGGGTGCCTCTGGTGCCCCCGACCACGGTCTGTCGGTCGAGCAGCGTGCGGCCTTGCGCGCCTTCCTGCCGTTCGCCGAGCAGGCGCCGTTCCGCAAAGCACCGCTCGACTTCGCGACGCGCCATCTGCGCGCCGATCGCTGCACGTCCTGCCACGCGCTCGATGGTGTGCCCTCGGTGTGGGCTCGCTACGCGGAGCAGG
>JAYUCN010000484.1:0-4412 GCA_043740335.1 Planctomycetota bacterium | reverse complement strand
CCCTCAACCGAGTCCTGCATCCATGACCTGCCCCTATCTCCCTGGTGTCGATCTGCCGCAGAACCGCTTTGCCGGCATCATCCGTGACTACTCGCCCGCCCAGGTCGAGCGGCTGCGCGGCTCGTTGCGCGTCCGCCAGACCATGGCCGAAATGGGTGCTTCGCGCCTCTGGGAGCTCCTGCACGGCGAGGAGCACGTGGCCGCCCTGGGTGCGCTGACCGGCAACCAGGCGGTACAGATGGTGAAGGCCGGGCTCAAGGCGATCTATCTGTCCGGCTGGCAGGTGGCGGCCGACGCCAACCTCGCGGGCCACATGTATCCGGACCAGAGCCTCTACCCGAGCAACTCGGTGCCCAACGTCGTGAAGCGCATCAACCAGACGCTGCAGCGCGCCGACCAGATCGCGCACATGGAAGGCAAGACCGACGTGCACTGGTTCGCGCCGATCGTCGCCGACGCCGAGGCCGGCTTCGGCGGTCCGCTCAACGCGTTCGAACTCATGAAGGGCATGATCGAAGCGGGCGCCGCCGGTGTGCACTTCGAAGACCAGCTCGCCAGCGAGAAGAAGTGTGGCCACCTCGGCGGCAAGGTGCTGGTGCCGACGCAGACGTTCGTGCGCACGCTCAACGCGGCGCGTCTCGCCGCCGACGTGATGGGGGTGCCGACGCTGCTGGTGGCGCGCACCGACGCCGACGCCGCCGGCCTGCTGACGAGCGACGTCGACGAGCGTGATCAAGCGTTCCTCACCGGCGAACGCACCAGCGAGGGCTTCTTCGTGACCAGGCCGGGCCTGCCACAGGCGATCGCACGGGGCGTCGCCTATGCGCCCTACGCCGACGTGGTGTGGTGCGAGACCAGCCACCCCGATCTCGCCGAGGCGCGCCGCTTCGCCGAGGCGATCAAGCAGAGGCACCCGAAGAAGCTGCTCGCCTACAACTGCTCGCCATCGTTCCACTGGAAGGCGAAGCTCGACGACGTGACCATCGCGCGCTTCCAGCGCGAGCTCAACGCCATGGGCTACAAGTTCCAGTTCGTGACCCTGGCCGGCTTCCACACCCTCAACCACAGCATGTTCAAGCTGGCGCACGACTACAAGGACCGCGGCATGGCGGCCTACGTCGAAGTGCAGCAGGCGGAGTTCGCCGCCGAGCAGCACGGTTACACGGCGACCAAACACCAGCGCGAAGTCGGCACCGGTTACTTCGATGCCGTGACGCAGGCGGTCAGCCAGGGCAAGTCATCGACGACAGCGATGCAGGGGTCGACCGAAGCCCAGCAGTTCTACGTGCAGGAACGGCGCGAGACGGCATAGGCAGCCGCGGCGCCCCCCGGCTACCTTGCGCCATGCTTGTCCCTCGCACGATGCGACGCCCTGATCGTCGGTGGCGGCCCCGCCGGTAGCACGCTCGCGATCCTGCTGGCTGCGCGCGGCTTCTCCGTCGTGCTCGTCGACCACGGTCGCGCGCACTACAGCGGACCCAACGAGACGCTGCTCGGCTCGTCGCTGCCGATGCTCGAACGCACAGGGCTGGGTTCGCTGCTCACCGCCTGTGCGCTGCCAGATCCGCTGCGCCACGGCGCGATCTGGGGTAGCGATGCGCTCGAGTGGCGAGCGCCCGGTGACGCAGGACTCTGGCTGCGGCGAGGACCGTTCGACGAGGCGCTGCGGGCGATGGCAGCGACGCGCGGTGTGCGCATCTGCTGTCCGGCGCGCGTGCACTTCGACGACGATGTGAGCGAGTGCGAGGTGGAGTTCGGCGAAGGGCGGCGAGAGCGCTTGGTCGCGGCGAACGTCGCCTTGGCGACGGGACGGACGTCGCTGCCGAGGGCCATCGAAGCAGAGGAACGAGACAGCGGCCCGCGTACGTATGCCTACACCTTGATGGGGGAGCCCGACGTCCACGACCGCGGCACGGCCATCGTCGAAGCCGTTCCCCAAGGCTGGATCTGGACCCACGCGCCTGCCGAAGGAACGACGAGCGCCGCTGTGCTGCTCGACGCGGAACAGGTTCACGAACGTGGGCGCGAAGAACTGCTCGCGTGCGCATTCGCCGCAGCGCGCGGCTCGGCGGGCCGCCTGCGTGCGCGCAAGCTCCTGCATGCCACCGACGCCACGGCCCGCAGTCGCACGACGACCGCCGCCGTGCTGCTGCTCGGCGACGCGGCCGCGACGATCGATCCGCTCGCGAGCCAGGGCGTCGAGAAGGCACTCGCCGCCGCTGACCACGCCGCCACGGTGCTCCACACCGCGCGTCACCGCCCGGAGTGGTGGCCACGGCTCCGGGCTCTGCACGCCCGCTGGGAACGGGGTCTGTTCACGGCGCATCGCGCGGTGTCCGCGGCCTTCCTGCAGCGGGAGACGCGGTTCGTCGACGAACCATTCTGGCGCCGTCGCCGTCACTCGCCCGCGGTTGAAGCGCCGCTGCCTCCCGCTACCGATCTCCGCTGCGCGCCGAGCGTGAGCATCGGCCCCGTACTGGTGCGACAAGGGCCAGAGTTCGTCGAACTCGAAGGCGGTAATGACGCGACGACGGGCGACAGCCTGTCCCATGTCGGCTACGTGCCCGTGGTGCCTCTCCTGCGCCTGTTCACGACTCCACGATCCCTTGGCGAGGCGACACGACTCGCGGGCCAGGATCCACGCCTGTTCGTCCTGCCGCCGCGCGCCGTGCATGCGGCCCTCGTCGAACTGCACCGCCGCGGCTGGCTCAGGCCCGCAGGTGCCGCAGCAGACAACCCATGACGGAACAAGCCGGCAGGACCAGGCGCACGGCGGACGAGCGGTCTGGTATCAGGAGCGCGTCAGGTCGATGTCGTGCCCACGGCAGCACGCCGGCAGCTCGGCTCGCACGAGTTCGAGAACGACGCGGGCCTTGTCGAGAAAGTCTGTTCGGCTCGGCACCTCGACGCGCCGCAGATGTCGTGACCAGGCATCCGCGATGCGCTGGTCGAGGACGGCGGCCTGCTCGGCGGACTCCTGGCGCAGGGGATTGCTGTGGTCGAACCCTTGTGAGACGTCGGGTGTCCGCAAAAGGATCACCGCCGCGTACCGCCGCAGTTCTGACTCCACGCTCGTACCGAGCGCTTCCCAGTAGCTGCCCGCTGCCGGCGGCCAGTAGGCGGAGCCATCGATGGTGCCGCGGTCGCAGAGCGCGACCGTGATGTCCTGCTTCGCAGCCAGCGCCACTGCTTCCAGCTCGCGCTGGATGTGGTAGATGGCTCGCTGCGAAGCACACCTTCCAGCCAGTGAGTTCAAGCGCGGAAAGCCACCGCCGAACACGATCCCTGCCGCCTCCGGCAGGATGGCGATGTGCTTGCAGAATGACCGGCGAGCCATCTCGAGCACGGCGGTCTTGCCGGCGCCGGGACCGCCCGTGACGACGACCAGCTTGACCTCGAGCTGCGTCAGTTGGCAGTTGCAGGGACTGGAACCAACGGGAAGGGACGGAGGGTCGTGGGTCGGCGCAGCTGAGGGATCGCGAGGCATCATGGGAACTCCTGCGGGTGCGGATGGCGGTTGCGGAGCCACTTCGTGAACTCGAGGACACCGACCGGAATGCACGCGACCAGGAAGACGGACACACATTCCGTCCAGCCGAGCATCGCCGTGCCCATGAGGCCCGCCATGGTCTCGTTGTGGTGGGACCAGATCTGCAGCAGGCACGAAGCCGCAACGACGACTGCCAGCATCAGGTTGGTGCGCCACGCCATGCGCCAGATCGGGACCGTCTCGCTGCGGCACCCGAACGAACGCAGCAGTTCGGCGAAGACGAGGGCCGCGAACGCGTGCGTGCGCGCGTGACGTTCGTCCTCGACAGACAAACCGTAGAGATAGACAACGAAGGCGACCCCTGCCGTCAGCGTGGCCGTCGCGAGCATCGTGACGAGGAAGCTCCGATCCATGATGCTCGCGCGGCGAACCCGTGGTCGACGCAGCATCACGTCGGGGGCCACGGGGTCCGCCGCCAGGAACAAGGCCGGCAGGCCGTCGGTGACGAGGTTGATCCACAGGATCTGGATCGGCAGCAGCGGCGACGGCAGGCCCGCGACGAGGCAGACGGTCATCAGCAGCAATTCCCCGGTGTTGCCACCGAGCAGGAACAACAACGTCTTGCGAATGTTGTCGTAGACCCCGCGACCCTCCTCGACAGCGGCGACGATCGACGCGAAGTTGTCGTCGGTGACCACCATGTCGGCAGCCTGCTTTGCGACTTCGGTGCCGGCGCGGCCCATGGCCACGCCGACGTCGGCGCCGCGCAGGGCAGGGGCGTCGTTGACGCCGTCGCCCGTCATCGCGACCACGGCACCCTGCGCTTGCCAGGCGCGCACGATGCGCAGCTTGTCGGCGGCGGTCACGCGCGCGAACACCGCCGAGTCGGCGACGCGCGCGGCCAGCGCCTGGTCGTCGAGTT
>JAYUCN010000483.1:0-10671 GCA_043740335.1 Planctomycetota bacterium | reverse complement strand
CGCGCGAGGCGTTGTTCTGGAGGCCGTTGGTGATGTCGTCGAGGGCGACAGTGCCCCCCTTGTTGCCCGAGCCGCCGAGGCCGCGGAAGTCGAAGCCGACCTCCTGCAGGAAGTTTCTCGTGATGGTCAGGAACTTCGAGTCGATCGTGACGATCGGCGTGGCGAAGCGACGCATGTCGTTCAGCACACCCACGACCACTGCCTGCATCTCCGGACTCGCCTTCACCGACAGGAGGCCGGAGTCTTCGGGCCGCACTTCGACGCCATCGGCCTTCCAGTACTCGGGATCGGTGGCTTCCTTGAGCGTCGTGACCAGATCGGCCAACTCGATGCCGGCGACCGGGTCCTCGCCTTCGCTGCCCGTGCGCGGCGTGTCGTCGGCGGCGTCACCCGGGATGTCGCGGATGCGCGGCGGCAGGAACTGGGTCTGCTTGAAGATCAGGTCCTTCACTGCATAGATCCTGCTCTGGATCGTGCCGGCGGCCTGCGACTTGTTGCCGATCACCACGACGCCGTTCTTGACGGTCCAGGCGAGGTTCTGACTGCGCCGGACCATGTGGTTCAGGAAGTTCTCGAGTGTCACCGAGCTGACGAGCTCGATGACCACCTTCAAGCTCTCGGTGTTGATGATCTCGCGCGCTTCGGGCGTCGTGATGATCTGGACGCCGGTGATCAGGTTGAGGTTCTTGATCACGTCCACGAAGCCACCGGTCTCCTCCGTGTAGGCGAGTTTGCCGACCTGCTCGGTGCGGACCTTGTCCCACACGGCCTGGTCCTGCGGATCCATGATCGTGGCCCCCGAGTTGGCGGCCGAACGACCCTTGGCCCGCTCCCAGGTCGCCATGTCCATCTCCAGGATGTTCGTCTGGGGGATCTTGAGTTCCTCGTCCGCCTCGATCATCGCGCGGATGTGGCGGGCACGCTGGACCTGGTATTCGTCCGTTGCGCCGTCGCGCGCGGCCTTCACCGATGCGTTGTGCATTTCGTAGGCGATGGCGTTCTGCGGCTCGAGCTGCAGGGCGCGGCTCGACAGATCCTGCGCGCGCTGGAAGGCGCGGTTCTGGAACGCGAGCTGGGCTTCCTGCAGCAGCGAGTTCATCTGGGCGCGACGGCGGGCCTCGGTTTCCGTGTGCTCACGGCGCAGCTGATCCGCCATCTCCTCGTTCTGCCGCTGCTGGCTCTGTCGCTGTTGTTCGTCGTAGAGCTTCTCGGCTTCGCCCCGGGCGCTCTGGACCTGCTGGGGGAGGTCCATCCAGTCCAGGTCGTCCTTCAGTTCGATCGTCAGCGCGGCGATGCGCAGTTCTTCGATGGCACCGGCGTAGTTCTTGTCCGCCATCGACTGCTGCGCCTTCTGCAGCTGCGTCTGCACGCTCGTGCGCGCGCGGTCCTCACCGATCTGGCGCAGACGCAGTTGTTCGTCGGCGTAGGTGACGATGACCCCGGGGGGTTCGCCCAGTTCGGCCTGCACCGAAGCGAGCAGCGTGCGCACCTCGGCATTGGCCGGCGCCAGTTCCTTGGCCTTCAGCAGCTCGCGCTTCGCGGCTTCGAGGTTGCCGTTGCTGCGCAGCGACTGGGCGGTCGCCAGGTAGTTGGCGACGAGGGCCGAGCGCCGTTCTTCGCGCACCCGGTCCTCGATACCGCCCTGCGACTGCGGATCCTGCGGGTTGGCAGTCTTGTCTGGAGTGGGTGCTGGCGTCGTTGCGTTCGGCGTCGAGCAGGACGTGCCGAGGAAGGCGGCAGTCAGGGAAGCAGCGAGAAGGCGCGGATGTTCGAGAGCCATCGTTTCACGCTCGGTGCGTACGAGATTGCAGGCAAGTTCCGCGGGTGCGGAACTCCCTCAGTGGCAGCAGCAAGCGACCGGAGGACAACACGACGGAGGGCACCGTCGCCGATCCGGGGGACGTTTCGGACAGGGGCCGGTCGAGAGGGACTTGCTACCGACACGAGAGCGGACAGAACCGGCGGAGGCTCGTTCGAGTCCCCGCCGATGGGAGGCGGAAGGTAGCCACGGTGCGCGCGTGGTGCCAGCGGTTTTTCACGTTGCGCAGCCGGCACTTGCTGCCTGCAGAGTCGGCGAGGGAACGGATCACTTGGCACCCAGGCCGCCGCCGAAGTTGATCTCCTTGAAGCCGGCTTCGTTGCAGGCATCCGCCGTCTTCGCGACGTCTTCGTAGTAGGCGCCCGGATGGGCCTCGATGACGCAACCCATGAGCTTCCGGCCGCCGGTTTCCTTGTCGGGCACCTGGCTCGTCGGATCCATCGCGATGCGCTGGAGCTCGGCCGTGACGTCCTTGAGGTTGTAGAGGGGCTTGGGCCCGACCTCCCACTTGACGCGGTGGTTGTCCAGCTTGAACCGGTATGGGCGACCGTTGTTCTTGTTGATCGCGCCCGCCGAGGCGCCTTCGGGGTAGATCGGAGTGCCCGGCGTCTCGACGTAGATCTTGACCGACAGCTGTTCCTGCGGTTCCACGACGGTGGACTGGCTACCCTTGTCCTTCGGCAGGAAGGCCGGCAACTTGGACTCCAGGATTTTGAAGTCGATGCAGACGAAGAAGATGATCATCAGGAAGACGGTGTCGATCATCGGCGTCATGTCCGGCTTGACCTCTTCCTGGGCGTCGTCGAGGGCACTCATTTCACCACCTTCTTGTTCTTCTCGCCGGTTTCCTTGTCCACCTCGGACATCGCGAGCTCGACCTTCCAGAAGGCGATCTCCGGCTGACTGCACTGCTTCATGATCTCACCGATGTAGTGCCACTCAGTCCACTTGTCGGCACGGACGAGGATCGGATCGTCGATGAGCGCCATCGTCTTGCCGCCGCCGCCGGGAACGGCCTCGTTCTTGAGATGGAGCGTCTTGTTGGCGAGGCCGATCTTGCGGATGTTGAGCAGCAGTTCCTTGATCGGCTTGTAGTCCTTGCCGTTCACGGACGGACTGTAGGCGACCTTCTGCTTGTAGATCACACTGCCGTCCTGCAGCACGTTGATGACTGGCCGATCCTGGGCGGGCTTTTCGTCTGGCTGCTGGTAGACGGCGCGCGGCAGGATCAGGTCCTCGAGGTTCTTCTGGCTCAGATCGATGACGAGCACGAAGAAGATCATCAACAGGAACACGCAGTCGATCATGGGCGTCATGTCCATCTCGAGGCTCTGCGATGCATGTTTCAACATGTCCATTGGGGTGGCACTCCTGAGGGGGCCGGTGGGAGATACTGGCCCCGCGATTCAGCGAACGGTCAGCTGGTTCGCGTGTTCTGGAAGGGATGAGCTGGAACGAAAGGCAGAGGCCTGGGGGATCACACCTTCCGGAAGCGTTCGAAGAGATCTTCCGAGATCGCGTTGCACTCGGTCGAGATCTTGATGACGCGGTTGCGCAGCGTGTAGAAGGCGAGGCCGACCGGGATCGCGACCGTGAGGCCGAAGATCGTCGTGATGAGGGCCATCTTGATGCCGCCGGCCAGTTGGGCCGGGCTGACCGACCCACCGGCGGCCGCGATGGCACTGAACGTGACGAACATGCCCGTCACCGTGCCGAACAGACCCATCATCGGCGACAAGGCCGAGATCAACGACAGCCAGCCGATCTTCTGGAACAACTTGACCGCTTCCTCGGTCTGCATTTCGCGCAGCGACGTCTGCATCGTCTCGAACGGGTGGCCGAGCTTCGACAGGCCAGCACCGACGACGTTCGTCAGGTAGTTCTTGTCCTGCTCGCAGAGCTCGACGGCTTCCTGGAAGTTCTCGCCGTCGAACAGCGCTTCGAGATCGTCGATGACGTCCGGCGGCGCGAGTTTCTCGCGCTTGATCGTCATGAAGTTCTCGATGATGAGCGCCAGCGCGACTACCGAGATCACGATGATGAGGTAGCCGATCAGGCCAGCGTTGTTGTAGTCGAAGACGTCGGCCATGACGCTTCGTGGTTCTGAGGCAGGCTCTTGCGCGAAGAGGGAGGAGGCCAGCAACAGCGGCGCACCAACGGCGAGAAGACGAACGAACGGCATTTGCTTGCGGATCATGGACAGGACACTCCTGCGACGGTGCAGGGGGAAGGGAGAGGGGCTGACTTGGGGGTTCGGAAGTTTGCTCGACGATGCGGAAGCTGGAAAGCCCCGCGTGGAGAAAGTCGGACGGTGCTTGGTGGGGGAGATAGGCTGTGGTTTCGGCCCGGCAGCCGGCACCTTGCTCTCACTTGGTCTGCTCCAGCTTGGCGGTCGCGGCCCACCGCGAGGTCGGGTAGTTGCTCACGACGATCTGGAAGTAGGCGTTGGCGCGCGCCTTGTAGGTGTCGCCCTCGCGCTCCTGACCGAGCAGGAGCATGCAGCGACCGAGGTAGTAGTTGGCCTTGGCGCTGGCTTCGCCGCTCTGGCCGTCCATCACGCTTGCCAAAGCCAGGGCAACCTGGGCCTTGCGCAGATCGTCGAGCCGGTTGTTGGCGACGGCGGCGAGGAAGATCGACTCGCCTTCGCCAGCGTGGCCCGCGGCGACGAGATCTGGCTGGTTGCTGCTGACGAGGTTGCGGAAGAAGGACGCAGCCTTGTCGAAGTCCTTGTCGCCGAGGAACGTTTCGCCTTCGCCGACGCGCGCCTGCGTCTTCAGCGCGCGCAGTTCCGACTCATCGGCGGACGGGGTCTGGAGCGCGTTGTCGGCCGACGAGCTGGCCGCCTGGAACGTCGTGCGGGCCTCGCTGGCCTTGCCGTCGGCCAGCAGCGTCAGCGCGAGCTCCGACTTGGCACGGGCGCTCCAGATGGCGCCGAAGCCCTCGCGCGTGGCGCGGTCGTCGAGATCCCGCAGCGTCGTGGCGGCCGCACCACCCGTGCCCGCGAGGCGTTCGGCCCGGCCGGTCAGCAGCAGCGCCTCGGGGGTGCGCCAGTGATTGGCATTGGCAGAGAGCCACGCCTTGGCGTGTTGGGCGGCCGTCGCCGCCGCGGCCTTGTCGGCACCGATCGCCGCCACCGCCGCCTTGATCTTCCAGAACTCGGCATCGGCCTTGACCAGCGGGCGGTCGCTCTGCACGTCGCCGAACAGTTGCGTCGCGCTGCGGAAGTCGCCGCGCTCCATCGCGGCGCGCCCCGCCACGAAGCCTTCGGGCAGGTTGCTCCACTCGACGGCGAGCACCTGGTGGGCAGGGATCTCGAAGGGATCGCTGCCGCGTTTGCCGCGCACGCCGGTGAGCAGGAACTCGGTGATCTCGAGGCCGCGGACGCGAGCGCCATCCTTCTTCTGGATGACGTCGTTGATCTTCTGGGCGGCGGCAAACGGGACCAGCAGGGCGGCGGCAAGCAGGAGGGTGAAGGTGCGCATCGTGGTGACGGTCGACGGTTCGATTCGGTGGGTTGCCGGGAGCGAGCGCTCAGCGGTTGATCTGGAAGTAACGGAACAGCAGCAAGCCGTCGGCGCCATGGGTCTTCAGCGTCGCGAAGTCGTCCTGCGCCTTGGCGATGCGATAGAACTTGTCGGCGATGTCCTTGTACTTGCTGTCCTTCGGCCCGGCCTGGCGGGCGAACCAGTAGGCCTCCCACTGGAACTGGTACCACTCGAGGCTGTACTTCTTGACGTCCTCGCGTTCGCCCCAGGTGCGGTACTCGGTGTAGTACTTGAGGTATGCCTCGGCCGGCTTGTCGAGCCCGGGCACGCGCGTGCCCTGACCCGTCTTGCTGAACTCGAACCAGCCGCCGAGGGCCCGGCAGATCAGGCGCTTGATCTCCCAGTGGTTGGGGTTGGCCTTCTCGGCGGCCACGAGCATGTCGTAGGCCTCCGAGAAGCGCTGTTGCTGCAGCAGGGCCTCGCCGATCTTCGGGCGCACCAACTGGTCGACGGTCTTCTTGGTCGTGTCCGCCGTGTCGTCGCCGTAGACCTCGAGCGTCTTGTGGGCGACTTCGTCGACTCGCTTCCAGTCAGAGAGACTCTCGTAGCTCTGCATCGTGGCGATGAGGATGGCGAGCTGGGGCTTGGGCGCACCGCTGATGTAGTCCGTGCCCAGCGTGACCAGCTTGCTGCGCATCGCGTTCAAAGCACTCGTCGCCGCAGTGATGGCGGCGTCGCCCTTGTCCTTGGCGATGGTCTGGTTGAGCTCTTCGCCGAGGCTCTTCACCTGGTTCTGGTACTCCCTGAAGATTTCGGTCGCGAGGCGCGAGGCGCGCGGGGCGTCCTTCATCTTGAGCTGCGCGTAGGCCTCCTCGGCTTTGTCGAGCTCGGCCAGGTCCGCGTGCAGACGGCCGATGTTCTCGAGCACGGTGGGCAGGTTGGCCTCGCCGTCCTTGCTGAAGTTGGTCAGGTAGGCGCGCGCCTTCTCGAGGGCGGCCGGATACTTCGTGAGGTCCTTCTTGAGCTTGAACTCCTCGCTGCCGCGCGCTTCGAGGTAGGTCATCTGCACTTCCGTGAACTCGGCGTTGGCCACGGCCATGCTGCGCACCTGGAGCCTGCCGGTCTCGCGGGCCTCGATGGTGTTGGCCGCCGTCCACGTGCGATAGTCTTCGAGGGTCTTGCGCGCGGCCTTGAAGTCGCCGTTCGCGGACTGCGCCCTTGCCATGTTGACCCGCGCCTGCTCGTAGTAGAGGAAGTCGGGCTGGACCTTGCCGTAGCCGGCGATGGCCTCGGCGAACTTCTTGTCGTTGAACGCATCGTTTGCGCCCTTCCAGAACAGCTTGCTGCCACCGGTGACCGAGTATTCCGCGATCAACTTCGACGCCTCCGCATAGATCGGGTCGAAGAAGGTGTCGTTCCTGGTCTGGCGCTTGAGGCTGGCGATGGCGCGATCGATGCCGTCGGCGACGTCGCTGGCGCGATCCTTGTTGCTGGCGCCGAGCTGCTTCAGTCCGTTGCTCTGGGCGAGGATGGCTTCGAGGTAGCGATCGGTGGCGCCGTAGGCGGTGCCCAGCATCTGGTAGGCCTCGAGTCCCAGGCTCGGCAGTTCGGTGGGAGAGAGGACAGCGATCGCGCGGCGCAGCCCTTTCACGGCCTCTTCGTAGTTCTTGTTCTGCAGTTCGCCCTTCGCCACTTCGAGCAACAGGCTGCCCGAGACGAGGCTGCGCTGCACGTTGAGGATGTCGCGCAGCACCGCCTTGGCCTTCACGCCGACGTAGTCGCTCGGGTGCTTGTCGTTGATCTTCTGCGTCATGGCGAGCGCCTGGCCGACCTTGCCGGCGTCGCCCGACTCGGCGAGAAAGCGGCTCTCGGCCAGCAGCATGAGGTGTCCGTACTGGTCGCTGACGACTTCGAACAGCTCGACGCCCTTCTCGCCGAACGTCGTCATGTTGCTGCGGAACTCGGTGAACAGGTCGCCGGTGCCGGCTGCACCTTCGCGCGCCATGACTTCACCGGCCCGCACGTAGACCTCCTGCATCATCTCGAACAGGAAGCCCTGCATCTCGCCGGTGAGGTCGAGCGTGCCGTCGGTGGCCTGCTTCAGTGAGGTCGCGATCTGGGTGATCGTGCTGCGGTAGCTGTCGATCGCGTCCGCGATCTTGCCGTCGACCTCCTTGCACTGCGCGATCTCGAACAGGCCGCGCAGACCGATCGCGGTCTCTTCGCCGACCTCGAGCACCATCTCCGTGAGTTCGTCGATGGCGCGCGTGACGAGCACGTTGCGATCGGTCTTGACGGCGCGGGCCTGCTCGCGCGTGAGCACACCCTTGCGCATCCACATGAGGAAGAACTCGATCTCCTTCTGCGGGTCCTTGCGCTGGGGGCGCAGGTTCTCCATGACCTTGCCGCAGGCATCGATGCCGGCGCGGAACACGAGCGACGCTTCTTCCTCGAGTTCCTTCACGCGCTCGGGCGCTTCCTCGCGCGCGAGCTCGAGATCTTCGACGAGGAACTGGCCGAACTCCTGGGACGCGTTCGCCAAGGTTGCCCGGGCCCTGAGCTGCACCTCCGCATCCGACGAGCGCTCGACCAGCTCCTTCGACTTGTCGATGGCCTCCTTGTACAGCGTTCGCCGCTGGTTGCGGTCGCCGCGCGCGCTGGCGCCGTAGTAGGACACTTCCACGGCGAGCTGGGCGATCCGGTCCTGATCGCCAGCGCCTCGGAACTCGGTGGCGAGACGGTCGGCTTCGGACTTGGCGAGCTCGATGAAGCGCATGTCCTTGGCGAGCGCCTGCACGAACCGGATCTCGCGGTCGAGCTTGTCCTGGGCGAACAGGGCCGGCGACAACGAACCGAGGGCGAACGCCAACAGGGCGCGCTTGCCGCTGTCACGACGCGGGCAGAAGCATCCGATCACAGGCAGACTCCAGGATTGCAGGACGGAAGTTCAGAGAGCCTTGCCGACGGTCGCCGGTTGGCGACCGAGGGTGGCGATGCGGCACGGTGGGGGGGCGACCACAGGCACCGCAGAGGGGAAACGGCGAGCATACCAAACCGTTCAGTGGATCCAACGAAGGTGATCCAACGAGGGTGATCCCATGGAGGTCGTTCAACCGGCTCGCTTCCACCCTCGCGGGCAAGCGCCGCCTCGACCGCTGGCGGCGGCGGCACCCCCCGCAGACCAGGGGTGGGCGCCAGTGGTCGCCCCGGCGCTACCTGGTGCAGTTACCTGCCGGCCATCGACAGGTCGACCGCTGGCAGCGACTTCGGGTTCGGCTCGAATTCTTCCATGAGCACGATCTTGGCCCGGATCAGGATCAGGATCTTGCGGTTCTGCACCGAGGTGCCACTGCGACTGAAGAGCCAGCTGAGGCCGGGCAGGCTGCCCAGCAACGGCACCGTCGAGCGCAGGTTCTGCCGTTCCACGAGGCGCATGCCGCCGAGCATCATGGTGCCGCCATCGGGCATCGTGACCGTCGTACGCACACGCTGCAGCGTGACTTCGGGCAGCTGGATTGAAATCGGCTGACCGACGCCGAGCGTCGTCGTGAACGTGGGGATGGGCAGCTGGAGCGACATGACGGTCGGTCGCAGTTCCATCGTCACGAACTTGAGGTCACTGTCGACCACCGGCCGCACGTCGAGTGCGACGCCGTCGTGCACGGTGCCGATCACGGGGTTCGCGACTGCGGCCGCCTGCGCGATCTCGACCTCGAAATCCTTGATGTAGGCGATGTTCCGCAGGTAGTGCATGCTGGCCCGCGTGTTGTTGTAGATCATGATGCGGGGCGCCTCGATCTGCTCGCTGCGCTCCTGCTTGGCGACGGCCCGCAGCACGATCTCGACTTCGGTGTCGTCGAGGAACGCATACTGGAGCGACAGGCCACCCGCGTTCGTCAGACCGCCGTTGCGGCCGCCGAGGGTCTGGTTGTAGAGGTTCTCGACGCGGCCCATGAGGTCGCCGTCCTGGCCATCGTCGAAGAAGATGCCCGGTGACGTGCCGGTGCCGACTGTGCCAGGCACCGCGGCGTTCTGTTGTTGTCGCGGGCCGAAGTCGTCGAAGCCGGCGTTCTGACGGGCGCCATGCTTCTCGAGACCGCGGCCGGCGAGACCTTGCGAGGCCTGGTTGCCAAGGCCGCGCAGGTCGATGCCGACGTCTTCCAGGAAGCTGTCCTCGACCTTGAGGAAACGCGCCTCGACATCGATCTGGATGCCGACATGCCGGCGCAGTTCGTCGATGAGTCTGCCGACGGCCTCCTGCGTGTCGCGGTCGGCGCGCACGTAGAGCACGCCTTGCTGCATGTTCATCGTGAACGGGCTGCCGTCCCACTTGTCGGTGGCAATCGTCGACTTGATGAGCTCCTGCAGGCGGCCCTCATCGACGACGGATGGCTGCGTCTCCGTGTCGGGCTCGGGGAACAGCGGCGCATCGTCACCGGGAACCGAGAGGCGCAGGTCCGGGCCGGGCTTGCCCGGCACACCCTGCACGAGTTCCTTGACGTTGTACTGTTGCAGCCCCAGCGTGCCGATCGCGTTGGCAGGGCTGACGAGATACACCAGGCCATCGCGCACGCGGTAGGCGACCCCCGTTTGCGACTGGATGGCCTTCAAGGCGGCGGCGACGGAACGGCGCGTGAGCCGGAACTCGTTGAGCGTCGTCGTCTCGGCCGACATGTCGCGTACTTCCTGCGTGACGAAGAACGTCGCGCCCGTGACATTGCCGTAGTAGCTGGCCCAGTCCTGCACCGTGGCGCTGGCGAAGTTGTGCTCGAGCACGGTGTTCTCGAGCAGCTTCATGATGGCCTGGTTCTCCGGGCTGTCCACGTCCGTCGGTCGCAAGTACGTGGCCGGCTCGCGCTGCGAGACCACGGCCCAGCGCGCGGGATCGAAGACGACGGTCTCCGTCTGCGGGATGTTGCTGTGCTGCAACTCGAGGAACGTCTTGTTCCATTCGGTGCGGAAGTTCTCGCGGTGGAGGTCGACCGCGCTGTTGTGGCGCGCGCGATCGGCCAGGTCGTGCAGGGCGAGCGCGTTCGGGTTCGTCGGTTCCTGGAGCAGCGCCTGGTCGATGAGGTTCACGGTCTGGGCATACTCACCCGACTGGAACTTCACGTTGGCGGCCTCGAGCAGGCGGTCGACGCGCGCCTCGCGGGCGATCTCCTGGTCCCGCGCGATGCGGCTGAGCTCGGCCTCGGAGGCCTGCTTGGCGCGGTCGTAGGCGTCCTTCTCGGCCTTGCGCTTGGCTTCCTGCGCCTCGGCCAGCAGCCGTTCGGCTTCCTTGCGCAGTGGATCGTTGGCCTGGGCGTAGGCGGAATAGCGCAGCGCCGTCGTGGCGCGTTCGAAGCTGTCGATGGCGCGGCCGAAGTT
>JAYUCN010000482.1:0-4429 GCA_043740335.1 Planctomycetota bacterium | reverse complement strand
CGCAGAAGCGCTGGTCGCCGACGCCGTCGTTGATCGTGACGAGGTCGAGGAAACCGTCACCGTCGACGTCCATTGGTTCGAACTCGTAGTTGTTCGTGAACTGCGGCAGACGCTCCTTCGACACGTCGGTGAACTTGCCCGTGCCGTCGTTCTGGAACAGGAACGAGCCCGGCGAGCGCTTGCTGCTGACGAGCAGATCGAGATCGAAGTCGTTGTCGACGTCGACGAGTTCGAGTTCCCACGAGAAGCGCACCTTGACGTCGGGCAGGCACTGCTCCGTCACGTCGGTGAACACACCGCCCGTGTTGCGCCAGAGCCGCGTGCGACCGCCCTCGTTCTTCATCGGCGAACCCTGGCCCCACTCGGCGAGCACGAGGTCGAGGTCGCCGTCGCCATCGACATCGCCGAACTCGGCGTCGCCGACGGAAGCGAGGAGCGCAGGCAGGTTCGTCGCCGTCGCGTCGCGGAACGCACCCTTGCCGGTGCCGAGGAACAGCCGGCTCTGCGTGCCGAACGTCGTGCCGACGAACACGTCGGCGTTGCCGTCACCATCGACGTCGCGCACCTTGATGACGCGCGCCAGGAACAGTGCGTCGCCGAACACCTGCTTCGTCACTTCGACGAAGGGCTGACCCTTGCCGCGGTTGCTGAAGACGCGGCTGGCGACCGGCGGGGCGGGCGTGTCGTAGTCGCCGCCGTTCGCGAACAGGATGTCGGGCCGGCCATCGCCGTCGAGGTCGGCGATCTCGACCTTGTTGGTCCACTCGGCGGTCGTGCCGATCGTCGTAGCGGTGACGTCGACCCACAGATCCTTCGGCAGAGCAAGTGTCGGCTTCCACTCAGGCCGTCGCCGCGCAGTTGCAGGCGCGCTCGGCTTGCCGGCCGACGGCAGGTTCGGCGGCTCCTGCGCCTCGACGGCGAACATGAACAGCAGGGGAACGCACAGGGCGCGCGCGTGGCGACCCGGAAACATGGGGGCTTGGTTCATGGAGCAGGACCGCTTGCCGCCAGCATTGCCGCGGTGCACGGACGATAACGAAGGTTCAGTGCAGATTCCCCGGCGCACGCGCTCACGGTGGCAGCAGGTGCTCGACGCGGATCGAGGCGAGGTCCGGCAGCACGAGGCGCGCGCCCAAGTGCAGCAGTTCCTGCGGCACGTGGTTGGTCGCGACCCCGACCACCGCCATGCCGGCGGCGACGCCTGCACGCACGCCCGACGGCGCATCCTCGATGACGACACAACGACTCGGCGGCACGCCGAGCAACTCAGCGGCGCGCAGGAAGACATCCGGAGCGGGCTTGCCGCGCCGCACGAGGCCTTCGTGCACGACCGCCCTGAAGAACGGTCGGATGCCGCCACCGTCGAGCACGAGGTCGACGTTCGCGCGCGGCGCCGACGAGCCGACCGCGAGGTGCGTTCCCTGCGTGAGCAACGCCGTCAGCAGTTCACGGCACCCAGGTGCGAGCGGCACCTCGGGTTCGATCGCGCGGCGGAACGCCCGTTCCTTCTGGTCGGCGAGCTCGGCGACGAACGCCGGCGAGGCACGATTGCCCCACAGCCGCGCACAGATGTCCGGATTGGTGAGGCCGTTGAACGACAGGAACTGCTCGCGCGTGAGGTCGATGCCGTGCATGGCCGCGGCTGCGCGCCAAGCCACCCAGTGCGCCGTGCCGCTGAGCACGAGCACACCATCCATGTCGAAGATCACTGCGCAGGGGTTGCCGGCCATGCAGGCGACGCACGGTAGCGACATCGCTACGCTCGCGCGACGTGACGACCGCCCACTTCGCCCTCGGCCTCGACTTTGGCACCGGCAGCGTGCGTGCCCTGTTCGTCGACACGCGCGATGGCACCGAGATCGCCACCGCTTCCTGCAACTACGCGTCGGGTGACCACGGCGTGCTCGGCGATCCGCACGATCCGGACGTCGCGCGCCAGCATCCCGGCGATCACCTGCACGGTGCGATCACGGCCGTACGCGACGCACTCGCAGAAGCACGGCAACACGCGGGCTTCCAGCCGCAGCACCTCGTCGGCATCGGCGTCGACACGACGGGTTCCACGCCACTGCCCGTCGACGTCTCGCTGCGGCCGCTCGCCATGCTGCCCGACTGCCGCGGCGACCTCGCCGCGCAGGCCTGGCTGTGGAAGGACCATTCGGCGCACGCCGAAGCGGCCGAGATCACGGACCGCGCGCGTCGCCTCGGGCTGCCGTACCTGAGCACCTGCGGCGGTACCTACAGCTCGGAGTGGTTCTGGGCGAAGGTCCTGCGCTGCGAACGCGCGCATCCGCGCATCGCCGCGGCCGCCGCCGGCTGGCTCGAACTCTGCGACTTCGTGCCCGGGTGGTTGTGCGGGCTTGGCGACCTCGCGACCGTTCCGCGCAGCATCTGCGCCGCCGCCCACAAGGCGATGTACCACCCGCGCTGGGGCGGGCTGCCGTCGCATGAGTTCCTGCACGGTCTGCATCCGGGCCTCGTGCGCGTGCGCGACACGTTCCGAGCGCCGGCCATGCCGAGCAACCATCGCGCCGGTGTGCTCGGCGTCGAAGCCGCGCAACAGCTCGGACTTCCGGCCGGCATTCCCGTCGCTGGGGGTGCACTCGACGCGCATCTCGGCGCCGTCGGCAGCGGTTGCAGTCCCGGCACGCTCGTCAAGATCCTCGGCACGAGCACCTGCGATTGCATGGTGGCGCCGCTCGAGCAGGCGCTGCCCGAGATTCCAGGTCTCTGCGGCATCGCGCCAGAGTCCATCCTGCCCGGCATGCACGGACTCGAGGCTGGACAGAGTGCCGTCGGCGATCTCTTCCAGTGGTTCGTGCACAAGGTGGCGCCGCAGGGCTTCGGCAGCGGCGACGCTGCGCACGAGGCGTTGACCGCGGCGGCCGCCCGCTTGCGGCCCGGGCAGTCCGGGCTGCTCGCACTCGACTGGCACAACGGCAATCGCTGCGTGCTCGTCGATCCGCGCCTGTCGGGTCTCGTGCTCGGTCTGTCGCTCGCGACGACCGCGCCCGAGCTCTACCGCGCCTGGATCGAGGCGACGGCGTTCGGTGCGCGCATGATCCTCGACCGGCTCGCCGAACACGGCGTCACCGTCGAACGCATCGTCACCTGCGGCGGCGTCGCGGAGAAGAGTCCCTTGCTCATGCAGATCTATGCCGATGTCTGCGAACGGCCACTGCTCGCCGCACGTTCGGCGCAAGCGTGCGCGCTCGGCGCGGCGATCTTCGGTGCCGTCGTTGGCGGCGCACACCGTGATGTCGCGACCGCGCAGCGCGCGATGACAGGAACGAAGCCGACCTCGTGGTCCCCAATCGCGGCGAATGCGGCGGTCTATCGCGATCTCCATGCGCTCTACCGGCGCGTGCACGACGCCTTCGGCCTGCGCGGCGCCCACGACGTGTCGATGGTCATGAAGGACCTGCTCGCGATCCGCGACCGCGCGCGCCGGTGACCCATCGAGAGTGGCCCGCTGGCGCCGCCCCTGGCCCCGCTGGCCGTTTCTCAGGCAGCCCGTTGGCAATCCAGCGAGGTCTCCGTTACACGCCCCCCTTATGCTCCGAGCCTCCAGTCGTCGCCCTTCCCTCGCGTTGCTCCACCTCGCAGCCGTCGCGCTGCCGATCGCGATCCTGGTGCCAGAGGGCCAGGCCCAGGAGAACCCGCCGGGACGAGTGGCAGGACCTGGTGGGTTCGGCGGACCGGGACCTGGCGGCATGGGCGGCCCGGGCGGCATGAACCAGTCGGTCGCACTGCTCGAGCGTTTTGACGCCGACAAGAACGGCCGGCTCGATGCCGAAGAACGCAAGGCCGCGCGCGTCTGGCTCAAGGAGAACCCGCAACGCGGACGCCGTGGCCCCGGCGGTCCAGGCGGCCGCGGTGGTTTCCCTGGCGGACCGCCAGGCGAAGAGGGTGCTCCGCGCAACGATGGCGCGCCGAAGCAGGGGGGCAGGGTCGAGCCGGCGAACGTGACGACGTACGCGGATCGTGGGCTCTTCGACCCCGACGTCGTGCGCACGTTCTTCCTCGAGTTCCCCCAGCAAGACTGGTTCGACGAGCTCACGGACTTCTACCGCAGCGATGTCGAGGTGCCGGCCACGGTCACCGTCGACGGCGTCACCTACAAGGATGTCGGGGTCGGCTTCCGCGGCAACACGTCCTTCATGATGGTCGCCGGTCACAAGAAGTCGATCGACCTCGCGTTCGACCACGCCGACAAGAAGCAGAACCTCCACGGCGTGCGCAACCTCGACCTGCTCAACTGCCACGACGATCCATCGTCGCTGCGCGAAGCCCTGCATGGCTTCATCGCGAACCAGTTCTTCCCGGCGCAGCGCGTGTGTCTCGTGCGCGTGGTCATCAACGGCGAAGACCACGGCATCTACTCGGCGGTCCAGCAGTTCGACAGGGAGTTCCTACAAGACCACTTCGG
>JAYUCN010000481.1:0-4429 GCA_043740335.1 Planctomycetota bacterium | reverse complement strand
CATCGGTGTAACTTGCCGCACTAGAGCGGTTCGACTAGGATGGGGGGCTGAGCGAGCCTAATTGGGCGTATCCATTAGGGTTACGCTCCCTATTACGCCTAATAATCTTCCACGCGAGGAACGCGCCGGCCTTGCAGTGCTGCGTCGCTGCCTCGATGCGCGACCCAGCCGCCGCGGATATAAAATGATCGCTCCCGTCCAGCCCAGGAAACAAGCGGCTTCCAGGGTTTCGACATGGCTTTGGATTGGATCTGCTCGAATGCAGGGTCGCCGCGCATGGCAGGTGCACCACGACCGTTGCGTCGTGCCGCCGCGGTGAACCGCCTCTACGGCTGGGCCAGCGTGGCGATGCGCGCGGCAAGGTCCGCGCGGAAACGATCCAAGGCAGCCGTCGTCGCTGCATCGAGTCCCACGATCTTTGCCTGGCGGTCGAGCGGGAAGCCATGCAGCAGGTGACCGAGCATGATCGGCGTGAAGCCGCCGTCCTTCCTGCCCGCGTCGCGCATGGCGCGGACAAGATCGCCGCCGCGTTGGAGCAGTGCTTGCAAGTCGACGAGGTCGCGCACCTCGGCGCGATGCAGCAACGTGCCCAGCTTGTTGACCAGGATCTCGTGCGGGCTGTCGATCTGGATGGTCGCTCCGACTGCGGCGACCTGCTGCGGTGGTTCGACATTCGGTACCGGTTCGGCGACGAGGTCGATGACGACGGCTTCGCCGCTCCGTTCGGGCCCAGATCGCTTCTCCCAGGCTGCGAGCAGCCACTGCCAGAGCGATCGCGTCCGACCGAGGTAGGGCAGATCTCGGTCCACAGGGTCGCGGATCTCGGCCTGCGTGGCGAACGTGAAGACGTCGTCGGGCTTCGCCTGTCGCATCAGCTTGCCGAGCAGGTAGGCCTTCGTGGGGCGGTCGCTCGTGCCCAGCAACTCTTCGAAGTGCGCCAGCGTCATGTCCACGTCCCACAGGAAGTAGGGGCGTCCGGCGGCATCGACGAGCCGTTCGCGCGGTGTGGGATTGAGGACGGACACGATGGCAAGGGTAGCGTCCG
Organism: Planctomycetota bacterium; assembly: GCA_043740335.1. Classification (GTDB taxonomy): domain Bacteria; phylum Planctomycetota; class UBA1135; order UBA1135; family UBA2386; genus DASVAL01. Next base: position 3,384 of record JAYUCN010000481.1, on the reverse strand, counting down.
CCATCAGCAAGGTTGGGTGCGTGATCGACTCGGGGACGAATGACGAATTCGTCGGCATCATCGGCCATCGACCCTCACTCCGCCGCTGCATCCCGCGCGCGTCCGTGCGGGTGCGCGTGGTCGTAGACATCGCGCAACCTGCCGATCGACACGTGCGTGTAGATCTCGGTCGTCACGAGCCGCGCGTGCCCGAGCAGTTCCTGCACCGTGCGCAGATCGGCGCCGCGATCCAGCAGGTGCGTCGCGAACGAATGCCGCAGCCCGTGCGGCGTCAGCGGTGCTGCGAGCCCCGCCGCTTTGGCGCGATCGACGACGGTCTGGAACACCCAACGTGCGCTCAGCCCCCGACCGAAGCGGTTGACCCAGACCGTGCCCGGATCCGTGCGCCTGGCGACCCGGACCATCTGCGCGCGCAGCGGCAGCCACGCCCCGATCGCCGCGCACGCGGGCTTGCCGAGCATCGCGAGCCGTTCCTTCTGCCCCTTGCCGAGCACGACCACGACACCCTCGTCGAGGTCGAGATCGCCCAGCCGCATGCCCGCGCACTCGCTGACGCGGCAGCCCGTCGAGTAGAGCACTTCCAGAATCGCGCGGTCGCGCTGCGCCTGCGGCGTGTCCTCGAACGTCTGACCGAGCAGGCGATCGACTTCGGGCGAGGTCAGGAAGCGCGGCACGCGGCGCGGCGCCTTCGGGCCCTTGAGCAGCTTCGACGGATCCTTGTCGATGCGCTTCGTCTCCTGCAGCCACTGGAACAGCCCGCGCAGGCTCGCGAGCTTGCGCTGCACGGAGGTCGCGACGAGGCCCTGCTGTTCGAGTTCGACGAGGTAGCGCCGCAACTCGAAGCGTGTCACCGCGACCAGCGATCGCTGGCTCTTGCCGAGCCACATCAGGAACGCGCGCAGATCGCTGCCGTAGGCGCGCAGCGTCGCTGCGCTCTTGCGCCGTTCGCTCGCGAGCCAATGCAGGTAGTCACCGAGAACGTCGTCCACGTTGTGTTGCCTCGGCAAGGGTGGCACACTCGCGCGCCGTTTGCATGCCCTACCTCGGCGAGATCTGCGCGCTGCTGACCGCGCTCTGCTGGACGGGCAGCAGCATGGCGTTCGCCATCGCGAGCCGGGCTGCGGGGCCGTTGCCGAGCAATCAGTTCCGGTTGGTCGCCGCCGTGCCGGTGCTGGTCCTGCTCGGCTGGCTGTCGACAGGGCAGCTCTGGCCCGTGCACGTGCCGACGCACCGCATCGTGCTGCTCGTGCTGTCGGGGCTCACGGGCCTCACGCTCGGCGACCTCGGCTTCTTCCATGCGCTCGCGACAATCGGTCCGCGCCTCAGTTCCGTCATCATGGCGACGTGGCCGGCGTTCGCCGTGGCCATAGCAGTGGGCATGGGGGAGTCCCTGCCCCTGGTCATGCTGTTCGGCATGGTGCTGCTGATGGCCGGTGTGCTGCTCGTGCTGTTGCGGAGCCGCGAAGGCACGGCGTGGAACGCGACCCTCACGCGCCGGCAGCTCGCTACCGGTGTGGCGGGTGCCCTGCTCGGCGCGTGCGGGCAGGCGGCAGGGTTCGTGATGTCGAGCGCCGCGATGGTGGCCGGCAGTGACCTGCCGGACGGGGTCCTGCCGCTGCAGGCGACCGTCGTGCGCATGGTGACGGCGCTCGTGGGACTCCAGTGCGTTGCCTGTGTGCGTCGACAGCCGGTGGCTTTCCTTGCAGTGCTGAAGAACGGCACGGCGCTGCGGGCAGTACTGATCGGCGCTGCCTGCGGTCCGGTGGCCGGCGTGTGGTTGTCGATGGTGGCTGTGCGTTACGCGGCCAGCGTCGGCGTGGCCGCGGCGCTCATCGCGACGACGCCGATCTTCATGATGCCCGTGGCGGCTGCCGTCTACGGCGCGCGCATCGGCTGGCTCGGCCTCACCGGCACGGTGCTCGCGGTGGCAGGTGCGGCCGTGCTGCTGCTGGCGCCGTGATCGACAGGACCGGGAATCAGAGAACCGCCAGCAACTGCTGCAGCCGCTGTACGGTGTGGTCGCCCATGTGGCCGATGCGGAAGGCCTTGCCCTTCAAGTCACCGTAGCCCTTGTCGATCTTGAAGCCGGCAGTCGTGGCGTTCTTCGCGAGGGCATCGACATCGCCGCCCTTGGCGTCGATGCAGCTCACGGTCGGCGACTGTGCGGCGACGTTGGCGACGAACGGTCGCATGCCCTTCTGCACAGCCCAGGCGAGCGTCGCGTCGCGCATGGCGAGGTGCCGCGCCCAACGCTGCGGCAGGCCTTCGGCGTGCACACGGTCGAGTTGCCGCTGCAGCGCGTAGACGAGCGGCACACACGGCGTCGCGAGCGTCTTGCCGTCGTTGGTCTCCTTCATCGTGCGCGGCAGATCGAGCAGGAACCCACGTTCGTCGATGGTCGCCGCCCGCAAAAGCGCCCGCGCGCTCGCCGTGAACGTGCAGAGACCGGGGGGAAGCGCGAGGCACTTCTGCGTGCCCGCGAAGGCGAAGTCGAGACCCCAGTCGTCGAACCGCAGCTCGGCGCCCCCTACGCTCGTGACGACGTCGACGAGGATCAGCGCCTCGGGGGCGTGTTCGCGTACCGTGGCGGCGAGCACGCGCAGCGGTTCGAGCACACCGGTGGCCGTTTCGTTGTGCGTGATCGCGACGGCGGTCACGGGTGGACCCTTCTGCAGGCGATCGCGCAGCACGGCCGGATCGTGGGCCTGGCCGAGCGGCACGGTGAGCGCTTCCGCGTCGCGCCCACAGAGCTTGCCGATCTTCTGCCAGCGTTCACTGAAGGCGCCGCAGACGAGGTGCAGGGACCGGGCGCCGCGCGGTACGAGGTTGCGCACGGCAGCTTCCATGAGTGCTGTGGCGGGGCAGGACTCGAAGGCCGCCGGTTGCGCGGTCAGGTAGAGAGAGCGCAGCTTCGTGCAGACGTCCTGCACGACGGCGACGAACCTGGGGTCGCGGTGACCGACGAGCGGCATCGCCATGATCTGGCGCAGCTCGAGGTCGACTTCGGTGGGGCCGGGGATGAAGAGCACGGGGTGATCGCCCATGCCGGCAGCATCATGGTTTTGCCGCGGAAAGCAACGGCGCGAACGACGCGTGCTGCGCGAGGCGAGCGCGTTCGGCCGCCGTGAGCACGTGGGGCAACACCGAGGCGAGGCTCGGGCCGGTGAGGAAGACCTGCGCTTTGGCCTGCACCGCGGGGCGCGCAACCACGCCGCCGAAGCCGATGAAGAGGTCGACGTGGCCCTGGGTCTCGAGGTCGGTGATGCCGTCGCCGACGAAGGCGACGGGGCGGTGGGTGGTGGGCAACTGCTGCATCACTTCGAGCTTGCCGCCGTTGCGCCACAACGGCGAACTGCGATCGAAGTCGACGTAGGCGCCGCTCGC
>JAYUCN010000480.1:0-4430 GCA_043740335.1 Planctomycetota bacterium | reverse complement strand
GCCGCCGCCGACATCGCCAAGGACCACGGCGAACGGCTCGCGGCCGAGGGCGAGATCTGCTGGGGCGGCATGCACAGCTGGAAGCGCATGGTCGAACTGCTCGAGCTCACCGATCGGCGCGGCGTCGTCGGCTTCCAGGCCGACATGGCGCACACGCTGCTCTACACGCTCGGCTACAACGCGCCCGAGGATCGTCTGCTGCCACCGGGCTACGACTGGAAGGATCGCGCCGTGCTCGACCAGGCCTACACGCAGCTCACCGCAGCGTTGCGGCCGTGGACGTTCGACCTGCACATCGCGCAGAACGACGCGACCGTGTTCGGTTCGGGCTCGCACGACAAGACGGGGCGCCATTGCCTGCCGAAGGATGGCAACGGCAAGCTCGACATCACGCACCACGCGGGCTTCTGGTTGCGCGATCAGCAGAAACAGCCGACGCGCGCGGTGCAGCATCTGTGCTGGGACGGCTGCATGTTCCCCAACAAGGTCATGGCGACGCAGCAGACCTGGAACGACATCCTCTCTGCCATGCTCGCGGTGCGCGACGCGCACGGCTGGTCGTAGGCCCGCCACCACGGAGACGCGATGAACAAGAAACCCTGGAACGTCGGCCTCATCGGTTGCGGCTTCATGGGCCGCGCCCACAGCAACGCCTATCGTCGGGCGCCCAACTTCTTCGACCTGCCCGTGCAGCCCGTGCTGAAGGCCGCCTGCGCGCGCACGAAGGCCGACGTCGCCGCATTCGCGCAGAGCTGGGGCTATGAATCGACGGAGACCGACTGGCGTCGCCTGGTCGAGCGCAAGGACATCGACGCGATCGACATCTGCACGCCCAACGACACGCATCGCGACATTGCGCTCGCCGCCGCCGCGGCCGGCAAGGCGATCCTCTGCGAGAAGCCGCTCGCGCGCACCGCGGCCGAAGGGGCCGAGATGGTCGCCGCGGTCGAACGCGCCAAGGTGCAGAACATCGTCTGGTACAACTACCGTCGTGTGCCGGCGGTGACGCTCGCGAAGCAACTCATCGACGCGGGCCGGCTCGGCAAGGTCTTCCACTACCGCGCCGTGTTCCTGCAGGACTGGACGATCTCGGCCGAACTGCCACAGGGTGGCACGGGACTCTGGCGCCTCGACAAGAAGGTGGCCGGCAGCGGCGTCACGGGCGACCTGCTCGCGCACTGCATCGACACCGCGATCTGGCTCAACGGCGGTATCGACTGCGTCACGGCGATGACCGAGACCTTCGTCAAGGAACGCAAGCACACCTTGACCGGCAAGGTCGAGAAGGTGGGCATCGACGATGCGTGCGCATTCCTCGCGCGCTTCCAGAACGGTTCGCTCGGCACCTTCGAGTCGACGCGCTATGCGCGCGGCCACAAGGCGCTCTACACGTTCGAGATCAACGGCGAACACGCCTCGATCCGCTGGGACCTGCACGACTTGCACCGGCTCGAATACTTCGACCACAAGGACGACTCGATCGTGCGCGGCTGGCGTTCGATCCACGTCACCGATCGCGAGATGCCCTACATGAGTCACTGGTGGGTGCCCGGTCTGCAGATCGGCTACGAACATTCGTTCGTGCACCAGGTCGCTGATTTCCTCGAGGGTGTCGCCGCGGGCAAGCCGGCGGCGCCCACGTTCCGGCAGGCGCAGCTCACGCAGCAGGTGTGTGACGCCGTGCTGCAGTCGGCGAGCAACAGGCAGTGGGTGGACGTCCCGCGCGGGTGACCTGCATGCGTCGCCGCAGCTTGGGCCGCACGGGGCGAACGGTGGCGGAGCTGGCGTTCGGCACGGCTGCGCTCGGTGACGTTTTCGGCCGCATCGACGAAGCAGTCGGCATGCGGGCCGTGCACGCGGCGATCGACGCCGGCCTCGACTGGTTCGACACGGCACCGCTCTACGGCTTCGGCCTCGCCGAGGAACGGCTCGGGCGCGCGCTGCAGGGTCGCCGTGAACGCGTCGTCGTCGCGACCAAGTGCTGCCGCGACACGTTCGAGCGCTTCGACTTCTCGGCGGGTCGTGTGACCGAGAGCCTGCACGAATCGCTGCGGCGCCTGCGCACCGACCACGTCGACGTCTACCAGATCCACGACGTCGAGTTCGGCGATCGCGCGCAGGTGCTCGGCGAGGCGATTCCGGCGGCGCTGCGACTCAAGGAACAGGGGCTCGTGCGCCACGTCGGCATCACGGGCCTGCCCGTGCGCTACCTGAAGTTCCTGCTCGAACGGTGCGACGTCGACCTCGTGCTGAGCTGGGCGCACTACAACCTGGTGGCCGACGAACTCGCAACCGAACTGGCGCCGCTCTGCGCCGCGCGCGGCATCGGACTCCTGAACGCGTCGCCGCTGCTGCAGGGGTTGCTGACCGAAGCGGGACCGCCGGCCTGGCATCGTTCGCCGCGCGAAGTGCTCGCGGTCGGACCGAAGATCGCGGCCCTCTGCCGCAGCGCAGGACTTGACGTGGCACAGGTCGCGCTGCGCTTCGCGATCGACCATCCGCAGATCGCGACCACGATCGTCTCCATCGCCGACGAGGCGCAGCTGCAGAGCAACCTTGAAGCACTCGCCCTCGACCTGCCGCCCGGCCTGCTCGATCGCATTGCCGCGATCGTCGCCCCGGTCAAGAACCGCATGTGGTACGAAGGACGGCCCGAGAACAACCTGCCACCATCTACATGACCATGACCGCGACAGTCCCCGCGCTGCGCCTCGCGATGACGTGAATGCTCGGCGCCCTGGCAGGAAGCGCCGGTCGAGCGTTGCCACCTCGAGCCTTGGCCGCGAGTGGGATGCCGTAGATCCCCTGACCCAGGCCGCGAACGACACGGACACCGCGCGAAAGCACGCTCCATCAGGAGGCGAACCGAGTTGACCCGGTTGACAAGTCGAGACGGATCGCGGTACACGTGTGGTCCGTGGGCAGGCCTCGCCTCAAGGGGAGGCGAGGTGTTGCTTGCGAATCGGATTCAAGAATCACGGAGGGTAGTCGCATGAGTTCCGTCCGCTGCTCGCTGCTCGCTGCTCGCTGCTCGCTGCTCGCTGCTCGCTGCTCGCGTTCGCGGCAGCGTCCGTTGTTGCTGACGCATTGCCTGGCCAAGGCCCCCCACCCGTACTGCTTGGTCGGTGGTTGTCTGGCTACCAACATCCGACGAACGGTATCGTGGGATGGCCGTCGACGTTCGAAGCGATCAACCTGGCCGTGATCCCAGATCGGAGCCTGACCGGCAACACGACCGACGTCGTGATCGCGTGGGACAAGAACTACCACGATCCGACGACGCTGCCCGATCCTGTCGTGGCGCCGTGGGACCAGCGGTTCGTGGTCGGCGATCCGGAGGCGCAGCCGCCGGTGTTCGCGAACCGGGTGGTGACCATTCCGATGGGGCCCGGAAACATCTTCTACGGCGACCTGTTCTGCACGGGTCAGGTGCGGACGCCCGACGGCAGGTTGTTCGTGGCTGGCGGCAACACGAAGTACGACAACACTGCTGGTGGCTCGCCGGGGTTCAGGGGCAGTCGGTTCGTCGGCTTCTGGGATCCGATGTTAGCCAACGTCGCTCCCAACTTCGGATGGGACTTCTCTCTGCTGACGAGCCCCTTCAACTCAAGGCCGATGCGGCTGCGGCGGTGGTACCCGACGGTCACGCTGATCTCCAACCACCTGATCATGGTGTCCGGCGGATCGTCGGACACCACCATTCCCTATGCACAGGATCCGGCGTTCAACACGTACGAGGTCTTCGACCTCGACCCGCTCGTGAACGACTGGGAACGTGATCCGAACTCGACGCCACCGAACCTGCCGCGCTTGTACAACGGGCCGACGAGCCCGCTGCTGGCTGAGTATCCGCGGTTGCACCTGCTCTCGAATCGCAGCACGTTCCTGAGCGGGCAGTGGGCCGACTCCGCGCGTGTCCTCCACGTGTCCAACCAGCCCGTGCAGATCTGGACGGGACCGTTTCCGAGCGGCAATGCGCGCGACTTCGGTTCGTCGATCCTGGTTCCGAACGTCGGCAACGTGCCGAGCCTGGTGGATGAAGTGATGGGCATTGGCGGCGGTACCGCCGCCACTGGGGTGCTGAACACGTCACGGCGGATCCTGGCGGGAGCCACCAATCCCATGTGGAGCGGCACCCAGACGATGCACTCGGCGAGAATGACGGCCAATGCCACACTCGCGCCGAATGGGGACGTCGTGTTGATCGGAGGCTGCAGCGACTACTACCCGACCAGTTCGATCCACATTCCGGTACGCACGACCGAGATCTGGGATCGGATCAATGGTTGGCAAAAGGACACGGATCAGGCCGCATCGCGCATGTACCACTCGGTGTCAGGGACGTTGCGCAGCGGCAGGATTGTCTCGGCTGGAGGCGACATTCGCGTCGACCTCAACGGCACAGTGGTGGACTGGGAGGTGTACGAACC
>JAYUCN010000479.1:0-4438 GCA_043740335.1 Planctomycetota bacterium | reverse complement strand
ACGACCACGACGGCATCGACGACATCATTGCAGCGGCGTGGAGTGGCATGCGCGTCGTTTCGGGCCGCGAAGGCATCGAGATCGCGCGCTTCATTCCGAACTCGACGAATTGGACCACCTTCGAGGCGCAGCCGCTGCGCACGCCGAGCGGCTTTCCGCACTTCTTCGTCAGCACCCAGGGATTCGGCACCTTTCATCTGTCGGCCACACCCCGCGGCAGCAGAAGCCTCGGCCTCGGCTGCGCGATCGGCACACCGACCCACGACGCACCAAGGCTCGGCATGCGTGAACTCACCGGCTTCGACCGGCGACTGACACTCAGTGGTGCTCAGCCAGGCACCGTGGCCTTCCTGCTGCTCGGCCTCACCAACGGCACCCACGTTCCGCTCAACCTTGCACCGCTGGGCCTGCCCCTGTGCTCCGTGTACCCCGACATCCAAATCATCGGCGGCTTCACGACGGGCACGACCGGTCTGCAAGCCGGCTTCACCCGCCACGACTTCGCGATCCCGAGTGCGAGCGCCTTCGGCCGCGGCATCGACGCGCAGTGGGTCACGCTCGATCCCACCTTCGCCCCCGCCGGCCTCTCGAACGCCATCCGCTTCGCAATCCAACCGTGACCACGGAGGGCTGGTCAGCGACGAAGGGCCGATCCGCAGTCCGCGCTATCGCGTCGCCGCGACCGTCCCTGGTCACTGAACGTACTTGTACGAACCGCCCGACTCCTTCGCGAGGCGCTTCAACAGGTCCGAATCGAGGCCAATCGAGATGCAGTGGATGACGATCTGCCGCTGGCGGTTCCAGCGCTGCACTTCGTCGAGGATGTCCTCGGTGTTCACGAGCCGGCCCGCCGTCGGCTGACCGTCCGTGAGCAGGTAGATCGTGTCGACGTCGGGGTCTTTGAACGCGAGTTCGAGCGCGTCGAAGATGTTCGTGCCTGCGGCAGCCGCGAGCTTTTTCACGAACTTGAGCATGTCCTGCCGGTTCTCTTCGGTCGTCTTGCGCAGCTGATCCCAGAGCTGGCGCACCTTGGTGTCGTAGTCCACGAGGTTGCAATGCGTCTCCGCGGGCAGCGACGCCAGCACGTGCGTGAGCTGTTCCTTGGCGGCATCGAGCCGCGTGAACTTGCGGTCGGTGCCGATGCGCTCGAGCATCGAGCCGCTGGTGTCGACGAGGAACGCCACGCGCGAACTCACGAGCGGGATGTCGTAGTAGCTGACCGTCTTGCCGCCGCCCGTACCGGCGCCGCGGCGCACCGTCTCCTCGTGCGGCAGCACGAAGCCGACCTTGTTCTTCAGCCACCACGCGTCCCACTCCTTCTTCTGCCAGCAGCGTGTGCCGGTGTGGGCGAACAACGCCTCGTGCAGTTCATGCAACAGCCGCCCGTCTTCGTGCTCGAACCGCGCGATCAGCAGCGGAATCGTACTCGTGTCGCGGAACCGGGTCAGATAGCGCAGGCAGACCGAACGCAGCTCCCAGGCCTTGTGACCGAGATTCTCCTGCGCCGCGAGGATGGCGGTGTCGGCGCCGAGCTCGAGCAGCAGGGAGAACGCCACGACGCGGTTCTTGACATCGGGCGACTCCACGAGCGCCCTGAGATCGGCCACCCAGGTCGGATCCTTCGCCAGCAGTTCGTGCAGGCCCATGGCGAACTCGAGACTCCTCTTCTTGCCGCTGCGGATCTCGGCCCGCACGCGGGCGACGAGCGGCTGCACGACTTCGAGCGGTGCTTGTGTGAGCAGCAGCTTCGCCGCCTCGCGCGCCGCCGGTCGATCGTCCTCGAGGCCCTTCTTGACGAGCCACGTCATGAGCGCGCGGTCGGTGGCCGCCGCAGGCGCCGCGTCGCGCAACGCCCGCCGCACGACTTCGCCGGGGATGCTGCCGAAGCGCAACAGCAGCGGATAGAAGTCCGCGTCCTGGACGAGGGCGAGGCCGCCGATGAGTTCGGCGGCGACGATGGGCTTTGGTTCGCCGACGAGGCGCTCGAGCACGTCGACGGCGAGCGCCTTGCTGCGTTCGTGCTTCTCGAGCGCGAGCTGCCGCCAGGCGACGACGGCGAGTTCGAGTTCCGCTTCCAGCACGAGGTGGATGCGGGCGGCACTGACGGGCGGCACGCCGTGAACGGACTGCATGCGGCGCAGCAGGGAGAGGCGCGAGGCCGCACTGCCTTCGAGCAGCAACGGGGCGAGACCGCGATGGGCGCGATCACCACCGCTGGCGACGAGGGCGCCGATGGCGGCGTCGCGCGCCATGTTCCTGGCCGCCTGTTCCCTGGCGACGATCTGCTTCGCGTCGTCCTTCCTGACGTTGTCCTTCTTCTGATCCTTGTCGTCGTCGCCGAGGCCGCGCACGAGCTCGATCAAGTGATCGATGCTGCGGTCGCCGAGCTTGACGAGAGCGGTGGCCGCGGCACTGCGAACCACGGGGGGTGCGGTGACGCGTTGCAACGCCGCCGAGAACTCCGACTGCAGGGTCGGCCGTGGCACCTTCGCGATCGCTTCGAGCACGACCGCTGCGAACGGCGTGTCGCCGGCCGTCACGAGTTCCTTCTGCAGGTAGGCGACGACGGTCGAGTGATCGATCTCGCCGAGCCAGAGCAGCGCGTGTTTCCGTTGCGCTGCCTTCTGCTTGTCGGCGGTCGTCGCCTCGTAGTCCGCGATCGCCTTGTCGATGCGCGTCGTGATGTCGTCGTTGGCGAGGCCCGCATCAACCTGAGCGGCTGCGACGGAGCACAGGCCAAGGCCGAGGACCACGGCGAAAACGGCGGGGAGGGATCGAAGCACGGGAACGACTGTGCGGGGCCCCGCAGTTGTAGCCGGTCTCGCTCGGCAGCCAAACTCCCCGAGGCCTTCCCCGTCTTCCAGGCGTCGCCGATGGCCGCACTGCTACAACGTCTTCACGAACGGTTCGAGCGGGCGCAAGCCGCCTGAAGTGCCGTGCGGAGGCACGCCCGAGGCCCAGTTCCGGCCATGACCACTGCCTGGAACATGACGGACCGAAATCGCCTGCGCACTCAACAACCCCCCCGTCGAAACGTGGATCAGCAATCGGCTGCCCTGCGCCTGGGTCGCGAAGTTGGTGATCGGTTGCCCGTTGACGAGCACGTCGAAGAAGTGGTTGCGCGTCGCATCCATCCCGTTCGGAGCCAGCGGAACGGTGGTGTCGATCTGCAGATCCCTGTCGGAGATCACGACCAGCGGTCCATCCGTCACCTTGGGCAGCAGGCCAGGGTTCTGGATGCCGTCGGCGATGCGTTGCGCCAGCGTGAAGTAGCCGCAAGGTGTGAGGTGGTAGGCGTCGTTCGGCATGTGCGGCAGATCATAGTAGTGAGCAACCGTCGTGATCGAAGCCTGCGGCCATGGCACCATCAGCGGGGAATGATCGATCTCGAAGAAGGCATCCCGGACCTGATTGGCGAGGCTGGAGTCTTGTAGCGGGCTTTCGATGCTGCCCAGTGTCACGAGGTGCACGTGGTAGTTCGTGTGGCCACTTTCCGCGGCGATGGCGGCGAAGACCAGTTGCGCCCACAGCCAGTACTCCGCAGCGGTGATCGTGGCGCCTGGATAGCAATCGGTCTCACCATGGCACCAGACGATGTGCAACTCCACGGTACCACGCAGCAAGGACGTGACCGAGGGCAGCGACAAGAGCGCGCCGAACGGATCCGGATGCGGCAACGTGTGGATGAGGGTTGCGGCATTCGACGGTGCCAGCGAGTCGACCCAGGCCTGGGATCCAGGCAGTATGTTCCGTTCCAGTAGCGCCGAGCTGTCGAGCCCCACCAGCACGACGTCGACGTGGTGCGGCGCGTGCAGTTGTCCAAGCGCTTGCATGAGGTACTGGATCGGCTCGCTGGGCGGCGGCGGAAAAGCGCAGAAGCCGACGATGGGCGACGTGGCCAGCGCCGTGTAGAAGCTCACATTCGCGCCAGGCGTCGGGTTGCCGCAACCAGGTGCTGCATCGGTGAGCTTGCGGGTGTTGGATTGCCCGGCCAGCAAGTAGGCAAAGCGCTTCTCGGTGGGTGCGACAGTGACGCCCTGAGTGCGCACCGCCGTGGAGAACGCCAAGGCCGTTGTCAACCAGAAGACGAAGCGGTGGCAGGGCGGCGAATCGGTCACGGGTGTCACTCCTTGGTTGGCAGGCGTCGTTGCAGTGCTCTGGCTCAGAGCAGTCGACGGTGCGCCGTCGACTGACGAGCCACGTCGGCAGCCTCGCGGATGTCCCCCGCCGACGGCCAAGGAAAAGTGCGAATTGCCGTGCGCGGCTTCAGTCGGCAGCCCCGGCGCGACCAACGCCCGTCGCACGGACTCCATCTCGTCAGCGACCGCCTCGTCCGCGATGACTCCCCCGCCGACGTGCACCTCCGCCGCTCGTGCAGTAGCTGAACACACTTCGCCGTCACGACTCGATGTGGCTCGGCCCGCGCCCCCGGTGGCGG
>JAYUCN010000478.1:0-4442 GCA_043740335.1 Planctomycetota bacterium | reverse complement strand
ACGGCGCGGAGGTGGTGCTCGCGACCACGACCGGGGCTTACGACCAGCTCCTGCTCGACAAGCCGTTCGACCGCGTCGTCATCGACGAGGCGGCACAGGCCCTCGAAGCCGCGTGCTGGATCCCGCTCCAGCGCGGCAAGCGCGCCGTGCTCGCGGGCGACCATCGCCAACTGCCGCCGACGATCCATTCCGAAGCAGCCGCGCGGGGTGGCCTCGCGCGCACGCTGTTCGAACGCCTCGCCGAGTCGACGATGGCACCCGTGATCGCGCGCATGCTGACCGTGCAGTACCGCATGCACGAACGCATCATGGCCTGGTCCGCGGCCCGGCTCTATGGCGGCAAGCTCACCGCGCACGCCTCGGTGCAACAGCACCTGCTCACCGACCTGCCCGACGTCGCGACCACGGAATGGACGAGCGAAGCGCTCTGCTTCGTCGACACGGCGGGCTGCGGCCACGAGGAGACCGTTGGCGACGACGAAGGCAGCAAGAGCAACCCCGGCGAAGCCGAACTCGTCGTGCGCATCGTGACGGCACTGCGCGACGCCGGCGTGCCCGCGACGGCGATCGCCGTGGTCACGCCCTACAACGCGCAAGTGCAACTGCTGCGCACGCGACTCAGCACCGACGACGGGCTCGAGATCGGCACCGTCGACGGTCTCCAGGGCCGCGAGAAGGAAGCCGTGGTGCTGTCGCTCGTGCGCAGCAACGAAGCGGGCGAGGTCGGCTTCCTCGCCGAACTGCGCCGCCTCAACGTCGCCCTCACGCGCGCGCGGCGGCACCTCACCATCGTCGGCGACAGCGCGACGCTCGCGCACGACCGCGACTTGTGCTCGCTAGTCGAACACCTGCAGCAGCACGCCTGCTACCGCAGCGCGTTCGAACTCGGCTGAGGCGAGCCCAGCAGCAGGGCCCTGCCATGCGATCACTCGCAATGCATGGAAGGACCGGTCCACGAAGCGTATGAGTCTCCTGCACCAGGCCGCGTCAGTAGCCTCGCCGTTGGCGGTCGCCGCTGTCGGGGTTCTTGCCGGAGATCCAGCGCAGGAAGTCGCCGACTCCAGGCCCTAGCACCAGATCGAGAGCGATGGTCACCGGTGTGATCGCAACCTTGGCAAAGAACTCGCCGTCGATCAGCACCGGATGGAACGAGCGCTGGTAGTGGTTCTCTTGCAGTCGCAAGGTCACAGCGAAGTGCTTGGCATCGACGGCTGGCCGCACCGCGAGGGGCAGCGGCGTCGTCTGCAGGTGCCAACTCGAACGATGCACGAAGCGATCGCCATCGACGTCCAATCCGCAGAACAGCCACAACCGATCCGGCCGCAAACGCAGGATCGTCGAGTCGCTACCGTGGCGAACGCGCACGAGCAGCGACAGCTCCCGCAGCGCGGTGAGTCGGTCGGCCAGCGGCGCATGTTCGTCGTCGGCAGCAGGTGACAACGCGGGTGCGTCGGTGCCGACCTGGAACGCGGGTCGGCCGTCGGCATCGACGAAGACCCACGCTTCGGCGTGCACCGGGAACTTCTCGCCCACGAGCCAGCCAAGGTCGACGGCCGGGAGCCCCTCCAGGCAACGCGCGTACACCGCCGGCAGGCACGCTCCAGGCTCGGCCGCCAGCAAGTAGGCGTTGCGCCGCGCGGTCGCCAGCACGCGCGCCGCGGCGGGTGAGACGTGCGTCGTGGGTACCGCCTGGCCGATCGCCTCGCTCCGCAGCCGCACTTCGAGTTCGAGCTGGGCTTTGTCTGCGATCACCTCATCGCCGACGTAGCTGCGCACGGCGTCGATCGCGGCTGAGTCGACCGTGCAGAAGTCCGGATCCGCGAGTAGCGCGGCAGCGAAATCGGCTCCAGCACCAGCCTCCGGACCGAGCCACCAGCGCCCTGATGTGCGATCTTGGCCGGCGCACCACCAAAGGCCGTTCTCCAGCACCGGCTGCATCGGGACCAGGGTTCCGACCACCCTCTTGGTCTGCCGATCGAGCAGCTGCTCCTTCACGACCGGCTCCGGCCACTGGTAGCCGCGCCAGAGTTCGCCGGTCAGGCAGCTGGACAGCGCGGCGAGCGGAGTCACCGAGAGGGCCAGTCGTCTCCGCCGCAGGCCTGGGGTTCGTTCGCTCATGCGAGCCACAGCGCAGATCGTCAGGATCCGTCCACCTGCTGTCAAAGCCCGGTCGCTTCACGGTCGAGGCCCGCATCGCGGCACTCTGCACGCAGCATGGCGTGCGCGAACTCTGGACGGTAGGCCACGATTCCACGCGGTTCGCATCGCTCCGCACACGCAATCCCCTTCTCGAATGACCCGGCAAGTCACTTCTTCTGCTCACCCAATGGCACCACCGCGCCGAACAGCGCGACGGCACAGTTCGCGTGCTCGAACATCTTCTCGTGGTCGTGTGCGACGCCGGGCGCCTCGACGAGGCGCCAGCCGAACGGCCAACCGCGAACGGCAGCCAGCGTCTTCGCACTCCAGTAGAGCGCGAGGCCACGCTGATGGCGCCCGCCGCCCTGCTGCATCGCCACCTCGCTCTTGTCGAAGTCCTCGTCAGGCGCATCGTCCGCAGTACCGAGGTAGAGCGTCAGCGGTGCACCGAGGTAGGCGCGCAGGCGTTCATCGTTCGCGAGTTCTGACGGCAACCCGCCGAAGCCGTAGCCGAACGGCATGTCCTTGGTCGGCAACAGGGCGCTGCCTGGGTTCGCGGCGACGAGGCGGACGGCGCCCGTGTCCTGGAACGCGCTCATGCGCACGACGAACTGACCCCCTGCCGAATGGCCGATGACGAACAGCTGCGCCTTGCCCTTGCCCGTGCGTTCGCGCATCGCCGCCGCGAGTTCGGGGATGCGCGCGTAGGTCCACTCATCAGGTGAGGCGGCCGAACCGTCCGCGCGCAGGATGCCACCGCGCTGGTAGGCGCGGCTCGGGAAGCGCTCGGCGTCGAACTTCGGCGCGACGATGAGCGCGTCGAAGCGGTCCCCCATCGCCACGGCGTGGTCGCGGTACTCGTCGGCGTTGCGCAGCACACCGTGCATGACGAACAGCAAGCGTTCGCCGGTCCACTTCTCGGGACGCCAGGTGAAGACCTGCAGGTCGAGCTTGCCGAGCGTGACCTGGAGCGTGGCCTTGCCGATGGGAACGTCGACGACTGCGGGCAAGACGACCGTCTGGCCAGGCAACAGGGCAGCGAGGAACAGAACGGACAACGGGCGCCACATGCCGGGATGCTACGGCGGCTCGGCCAGAGAGCGAGTCAGTGAACCGACGGCCGCGGCTACCGTTGGCGGACGTGCGCGGAGCAAGGTCCTGAGCAAGTCCGCGCGCAGCGCGGACTTGCTCAGAACAGCCGGATCTCGGCGCCGCGACTCGTCGCCACACCGGCCGGCACGCCGACGTCCCAGACGAACCACTGCTCGAACAGCGTGAGGCCGGCGAGACCTGGATCGGCCGGCACCGTCACGCGCAGCGAGCCGTAGCCCGCGCCGGCAACGCCGTTCGCCCCACCAAGAGCCAAGGGTACGAGGAGCTCCCCGCTGTTCAGGAGAACGTTGACGTTCACGCCGGCGAGCTGCGTGTTGGCCAACTGCAGCGCGAGCACGAGCGTCGAGAGCGCCCCGCCACGCGCATTCGAGACCCCGAGCTTGAAGTCCACGTTGCCGAGGTTGGCCGGCACCTCGGCCATGGTCCCGGGGATCCTGGCACCAGTGCCCGCCGAGCCGGCGCCATAGACGAAGCCCGTCTGCGGCAGGATCTGGCTGCGCAACGTCGGTCGGTCGAAGGGTGCTGTGCCCTGGGCGACGCGCGGATCGGTGAGCGCGTTGGTCACGAAGTTGATGAGATCGTTCGCTTGCTGCGGCGGCACGTTCAACGGCACCAGCAGCGGGTCCTTGTTGTCGGGGTTCGGACCCCCGCCGCCGAGGTAGAAGCCGAACACCTGGCCGATCGTCGTGAACTGACCGTTGTGCATGAAGCTGTGCCGCAGGCCGGCGTTGCGCAGACTTGGCACCTTGAACTTGCCGCGGTCGGCGAAGTTGCCCGTGACCGCCTGACGACCGTTGTCCTGCGCGATCGGCCGCAAGCCGAGGTTGCGGAACTGGCGGTCGCTGAACAGACCTGGCGTGTGGCACAGGTTGCAGCGGCCGGGGCCGTTGAACACGTTCATGCCGTTCACCTGCTGCGGCGTCATCGCGGCCAGGTTGCCGGCCTGGAACAGGTCCCACGGCGCCTGGTTGGGGATCAGCGTGCGCTCGTAGGTCGCCAGTGCGTACGCGATGCGCAGGGCGGTGATGTCGGGCGTGCCGAACGCCGCCGCGAACAGTTGCGGATACGTGATGCCGTTGGCAACTGCAGCGGCCATGTCTCCTGGCAGGTTCGTCGCGAGCGCCATCGGCCGCGCGCTGGCGAGTTTCTGCGTGATCTCCGCGAACGTGCGCACGTCGTGCGCCATCTCG
>JAYUCN010000477.1:0-1785 GCA_043740335.1 Planctomycetota bacterium | reverse complement strand
GCATCGTGCCCTGGTGCTCAGTCTGCGCACCAACACGGCCCTGTTCCTGCTGCTCACGCTGCTGCCGGCAGGAATCCTGGCATGGCTCGGACTGAAGGCGTCGACACCGCTCGTCGACGAATTGCGCCAACAGGCGCGGACCGAAGCAGCGCGCGTGGTCCTGTCCGTCGCGGCACAACTTCGCGCCGCGATCGCGACGGCGGACGCTGACGTGACCGCGCGGCTCGCTGCGCTGGCCACGGATCTCCGCGACTGCCTGCCGGCCAGCGACGATCTCTCCGTGCCGGCGGCGCTCGAGGCGGGGTTCGGTGACGACGGCGTCGTGCGGCTGCTCGCCGCGGATGGTCGGGCCTGGTGGCCGCGCGGGCCCACCGACGACGACCGTGCTCACCTGCCCGAATGGGATCGCTTCGTACAGCTGCGTACGCGCTGCGACCGAGGCGACCATGGCCAGGAACTGCTCGAGTCGGCAAGCAGCTTCGAAGCTCTGGTATTGCGCGTGCGAGCGACCAGCCTCGTCCTCGAACCCGATCCGGAACGGCTTGCCAGCCTGCTCGCCTCCGAGCCATGGGCGGCACTCGCCGCCGCGGGGCCGCTGCCGTGCGAACTGCTGGCGCGCACCGCGGCCGGTCGGCAGCAGCTGGCGGCAGCCTGGCGCGTCGGCGGCCTCCACCTCGTGCCCGCGACGGAACGGGCGCGCGCCGCCTGGTTGCAGGCGGCCGGTGCCGATCCCGCGGCGATGGCGCGACAACGACTGCGAGCGCGAGCCGAGGCTGGCGAAGGGATGTTGTCCACCCGGGCACCCGTGGCCGGCGGCGCCGTGCTCGAGTCTCTACGTGACCCGGCGCTGGCGTTGGCCGCAGTCGCGAACACCGCGTCGTGGCACAGCGACGACTGCGAGTTGACCTTCGCCATGGCGGCCGCAGCGTCGCCAACGATCACCTTCGACGGCGCTGCCACGGCGCACCTCGCGACACCGACCGTGTGGGGTTGCATCGCGATCGCGGCCACCGATCGCAGCATCGGTGTGCTCGAAGTGCGCGCCGAGCGCCAGCGTTGGCTCACGGGCCTCGGCATCGGCCTGCTGTTGCTCGTGATGGTCGCCGGCACCGCGCTCGTGCGACGCGCCCTGCTGCACGAGCAGCGCGCGCGCACGCTGCGCCTCGAGTTCCTGGCCAACGTCTCGCACGAACTGAAGACGCCGCTGACGAGCCTGCGCCTGCACGCCGAGCTGCTCACCGAACCCGGGCTCGATGGCACGACGCGCGAACGCTACGGCACGGTCGCGCAGGCCGAAGGCGCGCGCCTGTCCGCGCTCGTCGACGACTTGCTGGACTTCGCGGCGCTGGAACGCGGTCGTCGCCGCATCGAGCCGGAGCCAGTCGACCTCGCGCGCGCGGTGCGCGATCTCGCCGCGGCCTGGCAGCCGTTGGCGGCGCGCGATGGTGTGACCCTTCGCTGCATCGTGCCGGTCGACGAGGTGCCGGCACTCGCGGATCCGACGGCGCTGTCGCGCATGCTCACGAACCTGCTGCAGAACGCAACTCGCCACGGCCGACCCGCGCGCGATGGCGGGGCCGACTGGATCGAACTGCGCGCCGGTCCGGGGCCCTGCCTCGAAGTGCGCGACTCGGGGCCCGGCGTGCCCGCGGCCGATCGCGAACGCATCTTCCAACGGTTCGAACGCGCCGGCAAAGGTGGCCAGGGTCTCGGCCTGGGCTTGGCACTGAGCCGGGAACTCGCCGAAGCTTGCGGCGGGCGGTTGTTCCTCGTCGAGGACCCGGC
>JAYUCN010000476.1:0-1787 GCA_043740335.1 Planctomycetota bacterium | reverse complement strand
GGCGCGGAAGCGGGCGGCGGCGCGCGGCATGTGCCAGGCACTGGTGACGAGCAGGATGCGGCGAACCCCGTCCTGCTTCAGCATGGTCGCCGAGCAGGCCGCGTTCTCGCGCGTGTCGGCGGAACGGTCCTCGGTCCATCGCACCCTCACGCCGAACTCCTTGGTCGCGGCGTCCTGCATGAGGGCCGCGAGCGATGGCAGGTTCTGGGCGGGCAGCCCGCCGCTGACGAGCAGCGGCAGACCCGTGCGCCGCTGCAAGCAGGCCGCGTAGCGCAGGCGCTGCATCGTCATCGGCCCGGCGACCGCACCCCCGTACTCGTCGCCATGGCGATCGACCTCGGCACTGAGCACGACGATGGCGTCGGCAGTCGGCAGCTCGCCCGTGGCCGGCAGGGCCTTTGCCGTCTGCAACGAGTTGAGCAGCACGCCGCCGACGTACGGCGTCGAAGCGGCCCAGAGCCAGACGAAGGCGAGGACCTGCAGCGTGCGGCCCAGGCGCGGCCAGCGTCGCCGCAGCGCGGTGCCGATCAGGAACAATGCGAGCACGGAGGCGGGTGGCAACAGCAGCGTCTCGACGAGGCGTCGCAGCATCCTCGCAGCATACGTGCTCGCCGCGCCGCCACGTCGGCGCATGGCTCCGCAGTTTCGGTTGTCCAGTCGCGCGCCGCGTTGGTATGGCATGGGTCGTGAGCCAGCCCGGTCGCCGATTCGAAACGATGCGCGCGTCGTTCCGCGAGCTCGGTCCGTTGCGGTCGATCGCCGTCTTCGTCACTGTGGTGCCGACGCTCGGTGCGGTGCTCCTGTTGGCGAACTTGCCCGCGCTCGCGGCCGCGTTGCCCTCTGGCCCGGGCGCGGCGTTCGCTGTCGTGTCCCTGTGCCTCGGCATCGCCACCGGTGCAGCACTCGTGTTGCCGTCGGCCGCGGCGTTCGGAGCCGGCTACTGCATCGGGGCCGAGCCCGGCACCTGGGCGGCCTTGTCCGGCATCAGTCTCGGCAGTCTGCTGGCGCGGTTCCTTTTGCCGCGACTCGGCGATTCCTGGTTCGCGTTCCTGCGCGGTCGGCCGCGCGCGACTGCGGTGCGAAGGTTCTGCAGCGGCGGTGCCTTGTCAGCAACCCTCGGCGTGGCTCGCCTGCGGTGGGCTGCGCTGTTGCCGCTCTTCGTCACGAATCTGCTGTTTGCGGTTGCAGCCGTGCCGGTACGCAGTGTGCTGTCCGGCAGCCTGCTCGGCGCTTTGCCAGGTGCCTTGCTCGCGGCGGTCGTCGGCGACAGTGTGCGCACGTGGCGCGCGAGCGGCGAGCTGCCCGGGCCGCGCACCCTTGCCGTGGCGGCAGCAGCACTGGTCGGTGCTGCCTGCCTGTTGCGCGCGTCACGGCGCGCGTGGCGTACTGCCAGCGCGCCAGCACTGCCGGAGACACGGCGGGACGTTACTTCGTGCTGATCTGCATCGCGACGGGAGCGGTCAGCGTGTGCTTGCCCCACGCCAGCGTCCAGGTGCCCTTGCCGGCATCCTTGTCGTCGGCCTTGAACTCCATCGTCATCTTTGCGACGACGGCCTTGTTCGCGTCCTTGTGCAGCGTGACGGGCGCCAGGAAATCCGGCTTCCAGTTCTGCGGACCAAAGGGCAGCAGGCCGTCCTTCATGGCCTTGCTGGAGTCGAGGAACGCGAGGGCGAACTTGCCTTCCTTGTCGCAGTTCAGGCCGACGACGTAGCTGCCGGCGGGGATCTTGGTGCCGCCGATCTCGGTCGCG
The DNA here is from genome assembly GCA_043740335.1 of Planctomycetota bacterium. GTDB lineage: Bacteria > Planctomycetota > UBA1135 > UBA1135 > UBA2386 > DASVAL01. The sequence continues at coordinate 37 of JAYUCN010000476.1, read as the reverse complement.
ACGCTCGCCATGAACGTCGTCCACATGTCCTTGCCGA
>JAYUCN010000475.1:0-4446 GCA_043740335.1 Planctomycetota bacterium | reverse complement strand
CCATGCGCGCGAGCAGGTCGGCAAAGTCGCCCCGCCCCGTGCGCAGGAACTCCTGCTCTTCGGGGACCTCCGCGCAGTGCACCGCGAGGTGCTTGCAGACCGCGGCCGCAGCGCGGAACAGGTCGCCCGAGACCGAATACGGCGCGTGTGGGGAAAGGCCAGAGTCGACCTCGCGGGTGCCGGGGCGCAGGCGTTGGCGCACGAGGCGTGCGGCACCTTCCCGGTCGAGGTGGAAGCCCGTCAGTTCGCGGTAGCAGCGCCCCGCCAGTGGCGAACGCGCGAGCACAGAGCGACTGGCACCGGTCGAGTCGATCTCGCCCACCGTGGTCGTCCCCGTAGCGAGCAACCGACGGATCAAGGTGCGCACTGTCGTGCATTGCGCGGTGGTGGTCGTCTCGGCGCGAGCAGCGAGCACGCCTTGCACCCACGGTACGAAGCGGCGCTCGACCTCAGGCAGCGGCTCGATCTGCAGATGCACGTGGGCATCGACGAGCGCCGGCAGCAGGCACAGGTCCTCGACCGGACCGCGCGCGCGCCGCACGGCGGTGACCACGCCGCGCGCATCCCAAGCGACCTCACCGGGCGACAGCTGATGGGCCGCGTCGATGACGACGCAGCGGGCGGCGAGGCTGCCTCCGCCCGCAGCAATGCTGCGGCCACCCGCAAGGATGCGGGGAACCGGCACTCACGTGCGCGCGTAGACGCGCAAGGCGCGCACGACCAGGTTGGGGGCGAGACCCTGGTTGTAGGTCAGCATGAAGCGGAAGCCTGTCGGCGAATCGAGGCCGATGCCAGGGCCCGCGCCGCTGCCGATGCCTTCTCGCCACGGCTTCGCTTCACCGGGCAGCGGTTGGGTCCCCGCCTGGTTGAGGCGGGCGCCCTGGAACAGGATGACGACGGGGCCGTTGGGGTCGTTCGCCTTCGGGCCGGCCAGAGTCGCGTCCGTGTAGGTGATGTCGATGGTGCCATCGCCGTCCGTGTCGACATCCAACTCGTAGCGCAACCAGATCGGCGGGAAGAACTGGCCCGAGGAGCGCCACGTCGACGTGCAGCCCGACGCCGAATCGGTGTCCGTCAAGACCCCGTTGTTCGCGCCGGCGACGAAAGCAGGCGTCCCCGTGCCGAAGAAGTTGACGCCGGAGCCCGGCGCCTCGAGGCGGTAGAAGCCCGGCGCACCCGCTCCAGCCTGCGACACGAAGTTGATCTGGGTCGGCACGATCGCGCCTGTGCGACTGCCGGCGCCGCCCCCGGTGTCGATCGTGCCGTTGACGATCACCGCAGTGCCCGACTGCAGGAGGAAGGATCCGCCCGAGCCACCACCACCGGGTGACGAAATGCCGTAGTTGATGTCCTGGCTCGTGGGGGACGTGGGATCGTCGCCATTGATCAGGACGCCCGCACCACCCCTGGCCAGCAGGACCGCACTACCGGCGACGGACAGATCGCCGCCAGTGCGCATCGCCAGGGCGCCACCGCCACCAGAACCGCCGTGACCGGCCTGATAGACGTTCGGAACAGCCACGGAGGTGAACGTGCTGAACGGCTGGCTGCCGCCACCGCCGCCGCCAGAGCCGCCGACGAGGAAGTGGTTCAGCGAGAAGAACGGCGGCGGCGGGGTCGGGAGCGGCGGGGTCGGGACGAGGGCGAACGCCGTGCCACCCGCGACCGTCGGGCCGACACTCATTCCCACGATCGGAGTGATCGAAGCAGTACCACCGGGCCCGGAGAAACCGCCGCCCCCACCACCCGGGGTGAACAGATTGCGATACACCGTGAGGATCGCCGGCGTGTTGACCGTCAGGCCGGACGCTGGCCACAGGGCCGAACCGCGGCCACCCGTGGTGGCGGCGATGCCGCCGTAGGCATGGCCCGCCTGCAACTGAACGCTCGCGCCGGACCTGCCATCGAAGCGGGCGACACCGAATGGGTCGAACAGTTGGCCGGTGCTCTGGCACTCTTCAGCGCCAGCACCACCAGCGCCACCACCGCAGCCCGGCGCGCCACCCGGCTGGCCAAGGGCGAACACGCCGACGCCGCGCGAGTTGAAGGTCGAGACCCGTTGCCCGACTACAGCACCGATCGTGCCAACATAGAACGGCATGTCCGCAGCGCTGATGTTGATCGTGCCCCGGATGTCGGCCTGGCCCCGCACGAAGATCTGCGGCGGTGCGATGCCCGCGAAGCGGACCGTGATCCCCTGTGGCACGACGAAGTCCGTGAAATAGAACCGGCCGTCCATGATGACGTACTGCTGCTGCCCCAACAGCGAATGCGCCTGCGTGACCACGAAGGGTGGACCCGAACTGCTGTCGGTGTTGAACACGTATTCACCGGCCGCATTCAACGTGCCATGCAGGTGGCTGAACGACCCGTGCTTGCCGTCGCCGCCGAGCACGCCCGGGTGCGCGCCGTTGCTCCACGTGCCACCCGAGATCAGGGGATCGAACCCGGCGTTGCTCGTGAAGGACTCGCTGACGGTGATGGGCGTCGAGATGCCCTCCACCGTGAGGATCTCGAACGAGGCAGGCACGGCCGGCCGCCCCGAAAGGTCGCGCAGGTCCGCCGTCACCGTCACCGTGATGCAGGACTTGCCCGGCAGCTGCACCGGGGGCAGGAAGGTCACGACACTCACCTCGCGCGTGATCTCGCCCGCGGCGACGGTCCGGGTCGACAGCTGCGCGACGCCTTCGATCGCGACGCCCTCGGCGTCGCGGTCACAGACGCCAGCCAGCGTGCCGCGCAACACCACGCGAATCGGTGACCCGTTCGTCAACGGACTCAGCAGGGGCGTCGTGTCGATCAGTTCGCTGAATTCGAGCACGATCGTCGGATTTACGGGGGCGGCGTTGACGCTCGTCGGCGACGTGAGCTTGACGGTAGGCGCCTGTTGGTCTTCGTCCTGGACGCCGCGCGATGCGACCACGGTGCAGGAGAACTCCTTGGTCAGGGCAGCGCCTGAAACGCTCGTGACGCCCTGGGCCGCCGTGGTGCCGCCGGCCAGCGTGACGATGTACGTCTCGTTGCGCTGAAAGCCGAAGGAGCTGATGCCGTTGGTGGTGCGAACGCGGGGCACGAACGTCACTTCGCGATCGACGACGAGGAAATCGCCATCGGGCACCACACCGGTCGCGGTGCGGATCGAGATGCTGGCACTGTTCACCGAAGCCACGGCGACACGATCCGAGAACGCCCACCGCAGGCGCTGGTTCTCGGCGATCTCGGTCACCGAGCAGCCCGTCTGGCTGCAGCCGAGATCGCAGCTGATGATGCAGAACGCCTGCCCGCCGAAGCAGTGGATCTTCACGGACGCGGTCGAATCGGTCGTGCCACCCGAGCAGCCGGCCGCGGCGAGCGCGAGCAGGCCGGAGAGAACCATGAAGGAACGTGCGTTGCGCATGGGAATCTGGGGTGCGGACGAGGATGGGTTCAAGGTTCGTCGGAGTTCGTCAGAACAGTTTCGTCAGAAGAGTTTCGTCGGACAGGCAGCGGCGGTCACACGCGGTAGACGACGACGACCCTGTCGATCTGGACCGTCTGCGCCAGCGTGCGATCGAAGATGAGGAGGAAGCGGAAACCGTTGAGGCCGTCGGAGGCAATGCCGACCTGGGTGGAGCTGCTGCGCACGCTGGTGCGCCACGGCCCCAATACAGGCGGCACGGCCGGCTGCCCGGTGACGAGATCCAGCGTCGCCGCCTGGAACAGCGCGCGCACCGGCGCGCCCGGCAGGGCCGCCACGATGGACACGGCTGGATCGTCGCTGAAGACGGTGGGCACACCGTCGACGAGCGCATGGATCTCGTAGCGCGCGTATTCCGGGCCGAAGATCAGCTGCGTCGAATAGAAGTTCGAGCGGCAGGCGATGACGTCATCGGTCTCGGTCAACGGCGCCACGTTGTCGGACGTCGCGGCGGGCAACATGCTGGCGAGCTGGGAGATGGTCGGGCTGCCGGGCATTTCGAAACGAACGAAACCCTGCGAACCGTTGCCACCCGCGATCTGGACGATGGCGCCGTTGGGCGGCGTGGACGGCGTGCTCGAGCGGTTGAACGTACCGCCCAGCCCCCCCCTCACGTCGATGACCCCGGCGATGTCCGCGATGCGGCCGGACTGCATCACGACGGTGCCGCCGGAGCCGCCACCGGCAGGCGCGACCTGCGGGCCGGAGGCGTTGCCGGGTGGCGAGTTGGCGGCGTTGCCGCCATTGGCAAAGATGCGACCGGTCGGGGCGATGCGCAGGGAGTCGCCGGCGCGCAGCGCGATCACGCCGCCGCCGCCGCCGCCACCCGCACCTGGTGCCCAGTTCGGCGCCAGATTGATCCGGAACGCCGCCTGGCTGGCGGAGCCGCCGCCGCCCGAGCCACCGACAAGGAAGTGCAGCGAGCTCTTCTGCAAGCCCGTGGCAGGTGGGAACGGGAACAGCTGGACCGCAACACCACCAGGAGCGGG
>JAYUCN010000474.1:0-4452 GCA_043740335.1 Planctomycetota bacterium | reverse complement strand
CGAGCCCGCGGCACGCACAGCGTTCGACGCGATCGTGAACGCTCTGTGGGGACCGATCCTGCGCTTCTTCTGGCGCGGCGCGTCAGCAGGCGAAGCCGAGGAACTGGCGCAGCGCACGTTCGTGCGCGCCTATCGGGCCACGCGGTCGGGCGGTGGCCCGGAGCTGGCAGACCACATCGGGTGGCGGCGGTACCTGTTCACCTGCGCGCGCCATGTGTGGGTCGATCAGGCGCGCAGCACCCGGTCGGTCATGCCGTTCTTGGACGACCGCGCGCTTGCAGAACCGGTCGAAGCTCGCGTCAACTCCCTGACGGAACTGCTGCGCGACGAGGAAGTCGAAGGCTTGCGCGAATGCCTCGACGGGCTGCTGCCGGAGTCGCGGAGCGCGTGCCTGCTGCACTTCTTCGACGGGCTGTCGAAGCGCGAGATCGGGCGCTTGCTGGATCGACCGGAGTCGACGGTGCGCACCGTGCTGGTCAAGGCCCTTGCCCTGTTGCGCAGTTGCCTGGCGAACAAGGGGCTGGCGCCCGAACCCGACCTTTCCCCGGCGCCGCCGATCGGCGAACGGTGACCCGATGACGCAGCCAGACCAAGAAGATGGGTTGCAAGACCCGGCGATGGCGAAGCTGATGCGGCGCTTCGGCGCGCAGACGACGGCTCGCGGCTCGGCCGCGTCCCTCTCGCCCCAACGCCGAGCAGCGTTGCGGGCCCAGCTCGACGAGGTCGACGCCGAGCTCCGCAGGGACAACGTGCCGATGTCGCCGAGGCGGATGTGGTTCCTGATCAGCGCGGTTGCGGCGATGCTCGTGCTCGGCGCGGTGCTGACACTGCGCTCGTCCCGTGCGGAGGTGCCGCAGCTCACCGCACACGTCGCGCGCGCCGAACCGCCCCGGGGGGCGCCGCCTTCGAATGCTTTCACCGTCGACATCACGCCGGTCGAACCAGGCTTTGCTCGCATCGACGCGTTCACCGTGGATGGGCAGCGGCGGACGTTGCCGCTGCGCGACGGCCAGCTGATCGCGCGCGTCGACGGGCAGACGCGCTTCGGCGAGTTCGACCTGCCGGACACGTGGCGGCTCCTCGTCGTCTTCGCCACGAAGCGCGAGGTGTTGGCTTCGCCCGACGCACAGACGCCGGAACAACTCGTGGGCGGCACTGCTGAAGAGCGGTTGCTCGAGCTCGCGCGGATTGAAGACGGACTGCGGAGGAACGGCATCGCCGCGATTGAACTGGTGATGCCATGACAGCCGCATGCAGTCATGATCGGTGTGAACATGGCTTGGCCTCGGTGCGGTCGTGGCAGAGTCCGAGAGCCGGCACTCCTGGAAACCTGGAGGACAAGCAATGACCTCATCGCGCGTTGCTCGAGCGGCTCGACTCGTTCTTGTTACCGTGTCCGCAGTGCTATTGAGTGGCTTCGCCCGCGCCCAGGACCTCGTCGAGACCGCGCGCAGCAAGGCGCAGGAGTTGACGGTGGCGCATCAGCATGCCGAGGCAAAGGCGGTCTGGGAAGCAGCCCGAGCCGAGGCGGAGGCGACGGGAGATCAACACGAAGTGGCATTGTGCGAAGACGAAGTAGGCCGATCGATCCCCGGCGGACAGCGGTTCCTGGAGGACTGATACCAAATGGGCTCATCCCGCCTTGTACGACCGGCTCGACCCGTTCTCGCCGTTTCGTCGGTAGTCCTGCTGTGTGGCTTCGTCGGCGCCCAGGACCTCACACAGGACATCGTCGAGGCCGCGCGCAGGAAGGCGGATGCGCTGACTGCGTCACGTCAACATGCCGAGGCAAAGGCGGTCTGGGAACAGACGCGGGCCGAAGCCGAAGCGAAGGGAGATCGACAGACGGTTGCGGCGTGCGAGTCTGCGCTCGGCGAGCTGCTCGATGATGGGGTCCGGTCCGGCGAGGCATTGCGGCACTTCGAGCGAGCACTGGAGACCAGGCGGAGCCTCCTGGGCGAAGATCATCCTGAGGTGGCGGCCGGCCTCGACCGCGTTGCCATGTGCCTCCTCGCGCTCGGCCGAACCAGCGAAGGGATGTCGAACTTTGAGGCCGCATTGCGGATACGCAAGCGCCTCTACGAAGGCGACCACGACGACGTGGCGGCGAACCTGAGCGACATCGGGAGGTGCCTCCAGGTGCTCGGCAGGGCTACCGACGCGCTGTCCAACTACAAAGCCGCGTTGGCGATGAGCCAGAGCCTGCACCAGGGTGACCACCCGCACATCGCGGGAGGCATGAACAACGTCGGAGGTTGCCTCCATGCACTCGGTAGAGATGCCGAAGCCGTGCGGGTATTCGAAGCCGCCCTGGAGATGAGCACGCGGCTGTACCCGGGCGACCATCTGCACAAAGCGATGGTTCTGAGCAGTCTCGGGGTCGTGCTGAATCACTCGGGCAGGCCGGCTGCGGCGCTGGTCAGGAACCGGGAGGCGGTGGCCATGACGCAACGCCTGTACGGAGGGGACCACTCCGACGTCGCACTGAGCCTCAATGACGTCGCGTCGTGCCTCGATGCGCTCGGCAAGAACGCGGAAGCGCTGCCGCATTACGAAGCAGCGCTCGGCATGCTGCAGCGTCTCCACGCTGGCGATCATCCGGACGTAGCGATGGTCCTGAACAACCTCGCAGATGAACTGAGGTGCTTGGGCAAGCCTGCCGCCGCGCTGCCGAAGTTCCAAGCTGCGGCGGCCATGTGGCAGCACCTCCACGACGGCGGCGACCATCCCCTGGTCGCGACGGGTCTGCACAACGTGGCCGTGTGCCTCGAATCGCTGGGAAGGAACGGCGAGGCTCTGCCGCAGCTCCGCGCCGCGCTCGAGATGCACCAACGCATCTACCGCGGCGATCATCCGGATGTGGCGCAGGGCATGCACGGCGTCGCTCGCTGCCTCCAATCCCTGGGCAAGAGCGCCGAGGCCTTGCCGAGCTACGAAGCGGCGCTGGCGATGTGGAAACGCCTGTACGATGGTGCTCATCCAGACGCGGTGGGGGGACTCATCATGATGGCTGCCTGCCTCCGGTCCCTCGGCCGCAATGCCGACGCACTGGCCAACGCCGAAGCCGCGCTCACCATGTCTCGCCGCCTCCACCAAGGCGAGCATCCCGACGTAGCAGCGAGCCTGACCGCGCTCGCGCTGGTCCGCCTGGAGGTCGAGGGCAACTGCGAAGCCAGCGCCGAGTTGCTCGCCGAGGCGATCGAACAGGTGGAGCGCCTCCGTCTTGCGGCACGAACGCTGACCGCAGAGGACCGCTCGACCTTCTTCGTCGAGCTCAAGAACGGCGATCCCTACGGCCTCATGCGCCGCGCCCAAGCCAGGCTCGGCCACCCCGACCTCGCGCTCACCTACACCGAGCGCGCGCGTGCGCGCGGCGTGCTCGACCTGCTCGCGAGCGGCCAGTTCGACGCGTTGGCAGAGGCAGAGCGGCGCGCCGCGGCCCGCGGCGACGACGCCGGTGCAGGCAGCGTCCGGCAAGTGAAGGCCGAGGTCGAGGCGGCGGATGCGGAAGTCGGCCAGATCCATTACGCGATGGCGAAGCTCGCCGACAAGCGCGCGCTCGCGGACGATGGTCGGACGCAGAAGAAGGCGCAGCTCGAGGCCGAGCTGCAGAAGGCGAGCGAGTCGCGCGACCATGCGTTGCGTGAACGTGCGCGCGTGGTCGCCGGGTTGGAACCGCTTGGCGAGCCCGCCTCTGTCAAGGAGCTTCAGGCCACGCTCGGCGAGGGGGAGCTGCTGCTGCTCTGGGCGCTGGACGACCAGGAGAGCCACCTGTTCGTCGTTCCGCCCACCCTCCAGGAGGTCGACATCGTCGCCATCACGGCAACCATCAGGAGCACGGCGCAGGCCGTGAAGAGACTGCGCGGGGACATGATCGGCGTCGCCGAACGCGATGCGATGACGAAGCAGGGCAGCCAGCCTGCACCCGTCGACGCCCGCGCCTTCGCACAGAGCGTGCTCCCGGACGCGGTCTGGCAGCGCGTGCGCGCCGCGCGCCGCGTGTTCGCCGTTCCCGATGGCGCGCTGCACCGCCTGCCGCTGGAGACGCTGTTCGTCGGCGAGCGCGACGGCGAGACGCGGCGATGGCTCGACGATGGACCGCCGATCGCCTACGTAGCGTCGGGCTCGGTGCTGCGCTGGCTGCGCCAGCGGGCGAGCGCCCAGCCTGCCGTGCCGGCCGAATACGAGTTGCTCGCCATTGGCGACCCGGTGTTCCATGCGGTCGAGCCGACACTGCCTGACAGCGGCGTCCTCGTCGACAGCGTCAGGCCCGATTCGCAGGCTGCAGCCCTGGGGTTGCGGGCCCGCGACGTGCTGCTCGCGTACGACGACAAGCCGTTGGCGGACGACGCCGCGCTGCGCGATGCGATGGCCTTGGTCAAGGACGCCATCGCCAGCGGCGCGCGAGACAATGGAACCGTCGCGCTGCGCGTGCTGCGCGACGGCGAGGAG
>JAYUCN010000473.1:0-4454 GCA_043740335.1 Planctomycetota bacterium | reverse complement strand
AGAACAGGAGCGTGGTGATCTCCATGTCCCACTTGGCAACGATCTGCAGCAGGAAGCCCGTCGTCAGGAACAGGAACCCGATGATCACCTGCATGTTGTTCAGGGCCGTGTCGCGCACCTTCAAGAGGCTCCGAACCCCTACGCCAAGGGCATCTTCCAGCGCCTTGCGCGGCTCGCGGAAGCGAATCGAGTTGGCCAGGAAGAAGATGCCCACCACGTTGCACGTGAGGCCGATGACCGCAAGTTCAGGGTTTTCCATGGGCACGACGACGCGCCAGAGGCCCGCACCAGCCCAACCGCGGGTCTGACCGTTCCGGGAGCGACAGGGCTGGAGCGTGCTGCCAAGCGCACGAGCAAGGATGGTAGCCCAGCACTCGGCACCGTTCCACCTTGCCGAGAAAAGGCGAAGCCGCGGGGGCCGCCTCGTCCGGCAGATGTCGCTGGCACCGGCCCTTCGTGGCTCTACCATGCGGTTCCGTCCGCCATGCCGACTCCACCCGCCGTCGACCGCTCGTTGCTGCAGAACCTGGCTGGCCTCGCGCGTTTGCACATTCAGGCCGAGCGGCAGGCGCCCCTGCTGCAGCGCCTGCAACGCATTGTCGAGGCATTCGAGGCGCTCCACGACTTGCCCACTGAGGTGGCGCCGCCGTCGCCGTCGTCGCGGTCGCTGCCCCTGCGCCAAGACCGCGTCGAAGCCCCGCTGCCGGTCGAACAGGTGCTCGCCAACGCCCCACGCAGCGCCGCCGGCGCATTCGTGGTGCCGCGTGTGGTCGACGCATGACGGCGCTCTGGCAGCAGTCCGCAACCACGATCGCCCGCGCCATCCGTGCCGGCGAGGTGGCAGCCCGAGAGGTAGTCGGCGCCTGCCTCGATCGATTGCATCGGCTCGATCCTGCCCTGCATGCGTTCGTGGAATGCCGAGCGGACGCGGCGCTGCGAGCGGCCACCGCCGTTGACACGGCCCGGCAGCGGGGCGAGCCCCTGGGCCCGCTGGCCGGCGTTCCGGTTGCCTGGAAGGACAACCTCGTACTCAAAGGCGAGTTGGCTACGGCCGGCAGCCGCATGCTGGACCGTTTTCGGTCTCCCTATTCCGCCACGGTGCTCGAACGGCTCGAACGCGCGGGCGCCATCCTCATCGGGCGCACGAACATGGACGAGTTCGGCATGGGCAGTTCGACCGAGACCTCGGCCTATGGCCCGACCCAGAACCCGTTCGGGAAGGATCTCGTGCCCGGCGGCAGCAGCGGCGGCAGCGCGGCGGCGGTCGCGGCAGACTTGTGCGCGCTCGCCGTAGGCAGCGATACCGGCGGCTCGGTGCGCCAACCGGCAGCGATGTGCGGCGTCACCGGCCTCAAGCCGACGTATGGCCGCGTCAGCCGCTACGGCCTCATCGCCTACGCGAGTTCCCTGGACTGCGTCGGTGCGCTCGCGCGCACGGCCGAAGATCTCGCACTCTGGCTCGACGCCACGTCCGGCCTCGACCCGGCGGATCCGACCAGCGCACCCACGGCCGCTCCCGTGACCGCATCGCTCGACGCGCGCCGCGACCTGCGCGGACTCCGCGTCGGCCTGCCATGGGAACTGAACGGGCCGGGCCTCGACGACGAAGTCGCGGCTGTGACCCAGTGTGCTGCCGCCCAGGTGCGCGAACTCGGCGCCGAAGTCGTCGAATGCTCGCTGCCCGGCGTCGCCCTCGCCGTGCCCACATACTACCTCATCGCCACCGCCGAGGCCTCCAGCAACCTCGCCCGTTACGACGGCGTGCGCTACGGGCTGCGCCGCGACACCGCAGCCCGCTGTGAGGCCATGATGACGGCGAGCCGCAGCGCGGGCTTCGGCAACGAAGTCCAGCTCCGCATCCTGCTCGGCACGTTCGCACTCTCGTTCGGCTACCAGGACCAGTTCTATGGCCAGGCCACGCGGGCACGCGCGCTCCTGGGCGCCGACTTCGAGCGCGCGTTCGCCACCTGCGACCTGCTGCTCTGCCCGACCTCGCCCGTGCCCGCCTTCCCGCTCGGCAGCCGCATCGACGACCCACTGGCCATGTACTTGTGTGATGCGCTGACCGTGCCGGCCAGCCTGGCCGGCTTGCCAGCGTTGTCGCAGCCGTGTGGCTTCACGGCCGATGGCCGCCCGATCGGCATGCAGTGGATGGCCAGGGCCATGCGCGAGGACCTCCTGCTCTCTGTGGCCCACGTCTACCAGCAGCACACCGACCACCATCTGCGGAGACCGTTGCCATGACAGCGTTCACGACGGTGATCGGGCTCGAAGTGCACGTGCAGCTCGCGACCGCCAGCAAGCTGTTCTCGCCGGCACCGGCGGCCGCCCTCGGCGAAGCCAACACGCGCGTGCACCCGATCGACCTCGGCTTGCCCGGCGTGCTGCCGCGCCCCAATGCGACCGCGATCGCGCTGGCCCTGCGCGCCGCCCATGCGCTCGGCGGCGAGGTGCAGCGGGTGTCGCGGTTTGCGCGCAAGAACTACTTCTACCCCGACCTGCCCAAGGGCTACCAGATCAGCCAGTACGACGAACCGATCTGTCGTGGCGGTGCGGTGCCGCTCGGCGATGGCCGCCACTGCCGCCTGACTCGCATCCACATCGAAGAGGACGCGGGCAAACTCACGCACAGCGACCTCGGCACGCTGATCGACCTCAATCGCGCCGGCGTGCCACTCGTCGAGATCGTCGGCGAACCCGACCTGCGCACACCGACCGACGCGCACAGCTTCCTCGACAACCTGCGCGAGATCCTGCGGTTCGCCAGCGTCAGCGACTGCGACATGGAACTCGGCTCGATGCGCTGCGACGCGAACATCTCTTTGATGCCACATGGCACGACCACCTTCGGCACCAGGGTCGAGTTGAAGAACCTCAACTCGCCGAAGATGGTCCAGCGCGCGCTCGAGTACGAAGAACGGCGCCAGGCCGCCGTGCTCGCCGCCGGCGGTCGCATCGCCGGCGAGACGCGCGGGTGGAACGATGAAGCAGGCGAATCGCGGACCCTGCGCAGCAAGGAGACGGCCCCGGACTACCGCTACTTCCCGGACCCCGACCTGCCGCCGCTCGTGCTCGACGAGGCCTTCGTGCAGGCGCAGCGCGCCGCCGTGGGCGAACTGCCCGGCCCGCGCCGCGCCCGCTATCGCTCCGTCTACGGCCTGCCCGACTACGACATCGAAGTGCTGACCAAGGACCGCGCGGTCGGCGACTGGTTCGAGGCCGTCGTCGCCCAGGGCATCGACGCCAAGACCGCCGGCAACTGGATCATGAGCGACGTGCTGCCCGCCCAACGCGAGCGCCCGACGCCGCTCGCCGAGTTCCCGATCGCGCCAGAACGACTCGCCGAACTGCTGCGCCTGCTCGATGGCAAGGCCCTGACGCAGCTCTCCGCCCGGGCTGTGTTCCGCCACATGCTCGACCACGCGGGCACGGCCGACGACGCCATGCGCGCGCTCGGGCTGCTGCGCATCGCCGATACGGCGACCCTGCAGCCGCTCGTCGACGCGGCGATCGCGGCGTTGCCCGAGGCGACAGCCGCCGTGCTCGCCGGCAAGGAACGTGCACTCGACGCCCTCAAGGGCCATGTCATGCGCGCTGCGAAAGGCCGCGCCGACCCGACCGTCATCGACCAGTTGCTGCGCGCCGGCATCCAGGCACGGCCCGCGCGAACGCCAGGGCCATAGCTCGGCGAGAACGCTGAGTTTTCACGCGGCTAGAAGGCCCCGGGTCCGTAGCATCCGCGCCCCAATCTGTCCCTTGGAGGTCTCCATGTTGCGTTCCCCTGTCGCGTTCTCGCTTGCTCTCGCCACCGTCGCCATTGCGCAGGACGACGCCTGGATCTCTGACTTCACCAAGGCCAAGGCCCAGGCGAAGGCCGACAAGAAGGACCTGCTGGTCGACTTCACGGGCTCCGACTGGTGCCAGTGGTGCATCAAGCTCGACGAGGAGGTCTTCTCGCAGGCGGCCTTCAAGACCGCAGCACCGAAGAGCTTCGTGCTCGTCAAGCTCGACTTCCCGCACGACGAGAGCCGCGTGACGGCCGAGATCAAGGCGCAGAACGAGAAGCTCCAGAAGGAGCTCCAGATCGGCGGCTTCCCGACCATCCTGCTCATGGATGCCGAGGGCCGGACCTACGCACAGACGGGCTACGAGCCAGGCGGCGCCGACAAGTACATCGAGATGCTCGCCGAGATGAAGAAGAAGGGCGAGGTGTTCCAGGCGGCAATGCGCAGCGCCGAGGGCAAGCTTGGCGCCGAACGCGCGCAGGCGCTCGACGAAGCGCTGTCGGGCATCGCGGCGGAGGTCGTTTCCGCCTACCACCTCGCGCCGATGGAGGAGATCCTCAAGCTCGACGCCGACGGCAAGGCCGGCCTCAAGGCCAAGTACGAGCCGAAGGTCAAGGAGATCAACGACGCCCGCGAGCTCCGCAAGGAAGCGGACGCGCTCCAGGCGGC
>JAYUCN010000472.1:0-10762 GCA_043740335.1 Planctomycetota bacterium | reverse complement strand
CAGCGCTGCGAGCAGCCATTGCGGCTGGTCGGGCACGACGCGCAAGTGAAGTGCGGCACTGGTCGTCAACTGACTCTCCGCCGCAGCCTGGAACGAGTAGACGAGTTCCTGCAGGGGACAGGCCGCGAGCACGTTCGTCACGTCGCGCACGGCCGGCTGGTCGAGGTAGTCGGTCGGCGTGAAGGTCACCGCGAGTGGATCGACGACCTGATGGAGGATCGCCGGCACCTGCGGCATCGCCGGCGGGAGGTCGCGCAGCACGAAGTCATCGTGCAGGAACCAGCGCGTCGCCGCTGGCGGCGCCAGCGCGTCGTCGACGTGCGCGTGGCTCCAGACGAAGGTCGGGTCGTCGCGGTCCACCTGGCGCAGGGGCAGTTCGGCGAGCACATGCGGCTGTTCGAACTCGACCTCGTTCGGAAACGCCCACAAGTACCGCTGCAACCAGCGCAACGTCAGGTTGTCGCGGAACGATCGCTCGGTGACGTTCGGCGGCACGCCGTGACCGATCGTGCTCAGCAGGACCCGGTGCGGAGCCGTCGAGTTCTGGAGCCTCGACAGCGCCGACAGCGGGCTGTCGACGACATCGTGGTAGGCGTGCGCGTAGAGGATCGGCACCGTCGAGGTCGCCAGCAAGGGCTCGGTGCCGCGTTCTTCGGCAGCGAACGTCGCGGCCAACCCGACGGGATCCTGGGCGATGAAGGCTGCGCGACAGGTCTGCTGGAAGGCCGGATCCAACGGCACGCCGAAGTAGATGCCGGAGATCGCTTCGACGAACCACGAACTGAAGAACATGCCACCGCGCAGCCAATCGTCGACGGTGTCGGCGACGAAGTCGGTGGCAATCACGCACGCCACTGGCGGGAACACGATGCCCGGCCGCCCTGGTTCCTGCACGAGCTGGCCCGACCACGCAGCGGCGTTCCAGGCGTGCGCACCACCCTGGCTGCTGCCGATCACCGCCGTGCGCGACGCGTCGACAAGGCCCGTCCAAGCCGGATTGCTGCCGACGAAGGTGATCTGCTCGGCGAGATCGCAGCGCTCCCTCCTGCCCCACAGAGTCGATCCGGCATTCGGGTGCGCGAGGTTCGGCAGCAAAGCCTGTCCGTGGCCACGCACGTCGTAGCTCCAGACCGCGTATCCCTGGCTCGCGATGAGGTTCTGCAACGGCTGTTCGGCCGTGCGCGACAGGCCGAGAGTATGCACGAACACGACGAGTGGCCACCCGCACAAAGGCGGCACCCCGCTCGGATGGATCAGCGAGCCGAAGGTCTCGTAGCCATCGGAGAAGGTGACGGGAACAATGAGCTCCACCTGGGTCGGGAAGCCGCCGAGCGGAGGCTCGGGCCGTGGACACGACTGGGCCACGACAGCGGTCGCCAACGCACTGGCCAGGACGAGGGGAGCGAGGTGCACGCGGGGTGGGAGCATATCGAAGCTCCTCACTGCCGACAGTCGCCTTGTCATTCGCCTTGTCATTCTCCTGACCGCTGGCGGCCCGACCCCGACTTCAGGTACGCACGCGCACCCGCTGCCAACCGCCCTTGCCTTCGCCTGATCCGCATCGACACTCCCGCCATGGCAAGCGCCGCGACACCCGGTCAGCCCGGTCCGGCCGTCGCGATCTTCGCGAGCCGCGCCAGCGCCCGGGACAACAGCATGCGCGAGTTCGGCTCGCTGATGCCGAGGCGCCGGGCGATCTCCTTGTGCGGCAGACCCTCGAGATGCGCCCACTCCACCACCTGCCGCTGTTCGTGCGGCAGCTGCGCCATCGCCGCGAGGAAGCGGGCCTGCTCCTCGCGATCCATGGCCGAGCGGCTCGGCGTGCGCGAACTGCCGAACGGCACTTCGCCGTGCGCATCGCGGCAGTCGTCGAGGGGCTGCTCGCGCTGCTGTTCCCGCTTCTGCGCGTCGTGGTAACGCGCCTTCATCTGGATCTTGTGCAGTGCCGCCTGATAGAGCCACTGCCGGAACTGGGCCTCGCCGCGGTACTCGAACGCGCCGCGCTGCACGCCCTCCAGCACTTCGCGACACACCGACTGCACGAGGTCCGCGGGCGTCTCCTTGCCCTGCAGAGCGGGGCCTGTGTGCCGGTTGATGTAGGTCTGGAGGTCGTCGAGGTAGCGCTCGAGCAGCGAAGGTACAGCGCCCGGGTCGCCGCGGCTCAGTTGGCCGACGAGTCGGCTGACATGCTGGTCCTGGCTCTCGCCCATGGCGACGGCAATGGTAGCAACTCCGCCGCGCCGGCGGCCCGTCGTCTACCATCCACCCCCGTCGCCATGCTCGTTCCCGAAGCCGACGATCCGGTCGAGGTCCTGCTCGCCGAATGCCTCGCCGCCGCCGATCCGGCTGCGGCGATCGCCAACGCACTGGCCGCACAGCCCGACCACGCGCCGGAACTTCGCAAGCGCTGGGACTTCCTCGTCGCCGCCGCAGCCCCCGTGACGGGCCTGAACGCGCCGCGCGACCGGCTCGGCCGCTTCCGTCTGCTCGAGCAGCTCGGCGGCGGCGGCATGGGCGTCGTCTTCCGCGCTACCGAGGAGCCGCCGGGCCGCGAAGTGGCGCTGAAGCTGATCCGCCCCGAGCACCTGTGGTTCGAAGGCGCGCGCCGCCGCTTCCTGCGCGAGATGGAGACCGTCGCCGCGCTCAGCCACCCCGGCATCGTCCCCGTCTATTCGTGCGGCGAGCACGATGGCGTGCCGTACTGCGCCATGGAGTATGTGCGCGGCAGTTCGCTCGCGGCCGTTCTCGCAGCGTTGCGCAGCGTGCGCGCCGCACCCGCTCCACAGGTGCTGCAGCAGACGGGCGCGCGTGACTGGACCAACGCGTGCTTCCGCGTGGTGCTGCAGGTCGCCGAGGCGCTCGCCCACGTGCACGACCGCGGCATCGTGCATCGCGACGTCAAACCGTCCAACATCATGCTCGACCAGTCCGGCCGCGCGCGACTGATCGACTTCGGGCTCGCGCGCAACACCAGCCACGAATCGATGACGAAGAGCGGCGTGCAGCCCGGCTCGCTCGCCTACATGTCGCCCGAGCAGGTGCGCGGCGACGAGATCGATGCGCGCACCGACGTCTGGTCGCTCGGTGTCGTGCTGCACGAGATGCTGACCCTCGAGCAGCCGTTCGCGGCGGCGACGGAAGAGGCGACGAGGCGACGCATCCTCGCCGGCGTGCCACCGCGCACGACGTCGTCGACGGCCAGCCGCGTGCCGTGGGACGCGGCCACCGTGGTGGCGACCGCACTCGCCCCCGAGCCCGGCCGTCGCTACGCGACCATGGCCGCGTTCGCGGACGACCTGCGCGCGATCGTCGATCGACAACCGATCACGGCCCGGCGACCGTCGGCGCTGTTGCGCGCCCGCCGCTGGGTGCAGCGCCACCCGGCGGCCGCAGCCAGCGCCGTGGTCGCCACCGTGCTGTTGGTCGTGCTGCCGACGGCACTGCTGCTCAAGGAGCGCGTGGCGCGGCAGGACATCGGCCGGGAGGCGCAGCGCGCCCAGCTCGCTGAAGTCGCCGCGAAGCGCGAGGCGACCACGAACCACCGCGTCGTCGCCTTCCTGCAGGATCTGTTCTACGAGGTCGATCCCTGGCGCGCGCGCGGTGCCACCGTGCCGGCGCGCGTGATCCTCGATCGCGGCGTGCAACGCATCCGCAGCGAACTGCAGGGCGAGCCGGAGGTGCGTGCCGAACTGCTCGGCACGATGGGCCGCGTCTACCAGAACCTCGGCCTTTTCCGGGACGCCGAGACGCTGCTGCGCGACGCGCTCGATCTGCGCCAGCGCGCGCTGGGTCAGAGCGGTGCTTCACTGCGCGAACTGCGTGCGGATCTCGCGTCGGCGGTCGAGAACCTCGGCCACGACGCCGAAGCGGAGACACTGCTGCGGCAAGCGCTCGACGAGCTGCCGGCCGGCGAACAGGTCGACCGTGCGCGCCTGCAGATCCGGCTCGCCCACTGTGCCTGGCGGCAGGACCGCGTCGCCGAGGCCGATCATCTCTACGACGACACGATCGTGGCCCTGGCGCAACACGTGCCTCCCGGCGACTACGAACTGCTGTCGGCGCGACTCAGCCGCGGTCGCTTCCACCTCGCTCGCATCGACACGCAGCAGGGCCTCTTTGAGCTCGAGGCCGTGCGGGTCGGCATGGCGGCGCTGCTGCCGCCGAACCATCCCGTGCTGCTCGAGGTCGTGCGCGACTGCGCCGACGCCACTGTACAGAGCGGCAAGGCCGAGGCAGCCGAAGCCGACCTGCGGTTCGCCATCGCCAGCGCCGAGAAGGTCTACGACCGCACGCACCCGTCGCTCGCGATGCTGCGCGAGACCCTGGCCGTGGCACTGCTGCACATGGGGCGAAGCTCGGAGGCGATGACGTCGCTCGACGCGGCGCTCGACGCCTACACCGCGAGCTACACGCCGCCGCACTTCGTGATCGCGCAGGCGCGCAACCTCGAGAGCACGATCGCCTTCGAGTGCGGCGACCTGCACCGCGCCGCCCGCGCCGCGCGCGTGGCCCTGCGCGACTACGAGCAGCTGTTCCCCGGTGGCTCGCTCGACTACGCCATCGTGCTCGGCAACCTCGCGCGCGTACTGCTCATGCTCGGCAACCTGACGGAGGCCGAGGAACTCGCGCGCAAGGCCGTGCAGATGCACGAGGCCCTCGGGCAGCGGCGACCCGACATGCTCGGCATGGCGCGCGCCTACCTCGGCTACGCCGAGATGCTCAACGGCAAGACGGCCGCAGGCACGGCCGACGCCGAGGCCGCCGTGGCCCTGTTGCGCGACAGCGCCGACCTGCAGGACCGCGCCCACGTCGGCTGCTACGCCGCCGAGGTGTTGCTGCTCGCCGGCAAGCAGGACGCCGCGCTGGCGCTGGCGCGCGAAGCCGAGCGCGACTGGCAGGCGGGCAAGTCACCGCCCGGCGTGCTGTGGGCGCGCTTCGTCCAGGGCTGGGCGCTCAACCAGCAGGAGAAGCACACGGAAGCCGTGGCGCTGCTACGTGCGACCCTCGAGGAACAGCGGCGCACGTTCCCGAAGGGACACCCCTACCTCGCGTTCACCGCCGGCGAACTGGCGGTGGGGCTCGCCCGGCTGCAAGACCTCGACGGCGCCGAGCCGCTGCTGCGCGAATCGGTGGCGATCCGCATGGACGCCAGCGGCCCCGACAATCCGCTGCTGATCCTGCCGGTGCTCAACCTCGGCACGCTCGAACTCAAGCAGGGCAAGGTCGCCGAGGCGGTCCAGCACGGCCGCCAGTTGCTCGAGCTCTTGCGTGGAAACGCGATCCACGGCGGCCGCTTCGTCGACAACACGGTGCGCCTGCTCTGCTCGGCGCTGCCGAAGCTGCCCGACGCGGAGGCCCGCGCGCGCCACTTCGCCGAGCTTCGCACTGCGGCCGCGCAGCTCGGCGCTTCGCCCGACGAGATCGCCAGGATCGACGCCGCCGAGGGCGGCAAGTAGGCCGGGTTCTCCCATTGTCATGGGGCCGACGGCGAGGGGCAGCCGCACGAAGCAATGCACCCTGCGCGCGTGCGGCAGCCTTCTTTCCACTTCGCCGGTTGCGTCCGCCAGCGACCTGCACTGGAGAAGGGTGGAGCCTCCCCATGAACTACTTCACCACCCCGGCGGCCGCCGTCCTGTTTGCCTCTGCCGCGTTCGCCCAGGCAATCGTTCTCCCACTGACGTTCCCCGTCGTGGCGCCGGTTTCGGCGGCCGCCACCGAGGGTTCCACCAGCACCCCGCTGCCGTTCGGATCGTCGCTCGCACGGCACGTGCTCTATGCCTACGACGGCAGCACGGTCGGCTACATGGCCTCCGCGCGCATCCGCGCCGTCGAACTGCGCGCCGACGGCGCCGCCGGCGGCTCCTCGATCGCGGGCAGCTACAACTTCACGCTGTTCTGCTCGACCGGCAAGAACGCCACCTCTGCGCTCGATCCGATCTTCGCCAACAACCACGGCGCCGACCGCATCCAGGTGTTCAGCGGTGCTCTGTCCGTGCCGGCGGTCCCCGTCGGTGCCGTGCCCAACGTGTTCGGCCTGCGCATCCCGTTCAGCACGCCGTTCGAATGGGACCCGCGCAATGGACCGCTCGTGCTCGAATTCCGCTACAACGCGGCGGTGCCGACGTTCGGCGCGTTCGACGCGGTCGGCGCGCCCGACCTCGTCGGCGGCCTTTCGGCGAGCGGGGCCAGCACGGCCACGGCGACGGCGGTGCTGGCGAACGCGCCAGTGATCCGGCTGCAGACGGAAGGTGGCGTGACCCCGGCCGCCTTTGCCGCGACGGAAGCAACGGCGAACAGTGGCTTCCCCTGGAACCGGCCTGCGGCCACCGCGATGCGGACGCTCCACCTCTACGAGGGTGCGGTGATGCCCTTCACCGGCCGGCAGCTCATCACCGCGCTGGCGTGGCGCACCGATGCGGGGTCGGCGTTCCTCGGCCGCACCTACGACGTGCGCATCTCGCTGTCCACGAGCTCCTCAACCGCGGCGACGTTGAGCACGACGTTCGCCGCCAACCATGGCAGCGACCTCACGGTCGTGTTCGACGGTACGCTGGTGGCGGCGGCGAGCCCGGCCAGCACCGACCTGTCCCACTTCGACCTGTTCTGCGAACTGCAGCGGCCGTTCGAGTACGACCCGGCCGACGGCGCGCTCGCCGTCGACGTGCAACTGCAGAACTCCACGGGCGCGTTGACGGCGAACTTCGACACCACCAGCCAGGCAGGTCTGCTCGCCGCACGCGTGTCGCACACCACCGATGCCAACGCCGTCAGCACTGCAGGCGGCGGCAGCGTTTCGCCGCAGCTCGGTGTCGCCCTGGTGATGGCGATGCGCAGCGTGCCGGTCGCGACGGCGCCGGCGAGCTTCGCGCAAGCGGTCAACACGCTGAGCAACAGCACCGCGTTCCCCTTCAACCAGACGCAGGGGCGGTCGCTGAACGTGATCGCGGCAGCCGCCGCCGGCATCACGCAGCCGACCTTCGTCCGCCACCTCCGCTTCCGTCCCGCGAACACCGCGCTCACGGGCGGTCCGGTCACGGTGACCTGCACCGTCGACGTGTCGTCCGCCGTCACCACGCCGGCCACGGTCAGCCCCACGTTCGACCTCAACCACGGCACCGACCGTCTGCGCGCGTTCGACGGCCAGGTGTCGGTGCCGTCCTTCAGTCGCGCCTCGACCGACCTGGCCTTCCTGGCGGAGATCAAGCTGGACCGCCCGTTCCTGTGGGATCCGGCGAGCCACCCCTACCTCGTCGTCGACATCGTCGTGAACGGCCGCGCCGGCACGGGTTTCCCGGTCGAGACCACCAGCGGCATGACCGTGGACGACGCGCGCGTCACCAGCACGAGCAGCCTCGCCGCCACCGGCACCGCGCAGCAGCTCGCCGTGAGCCTCCAGATCGGTGGCGAGCGGGCGAACGGCCTGGCACTCAACTACGGCACCGGCTGCACCGGCACCAACGGCGTGCCGGTCTGCACCACGGTCGGCGTGCCGTGCCTGCCCAACCCCGACTTCCGCCTCCGCGTGCAGCGCGCCGCCGGCAACGCAATCGCGCTGCTGCTGATCGGTCTCACCAACACGAACGTTCCGCTCGGTGGCGCGACGAGCTGCAGCCTGCTCAACGGACTCGAGATCGGCGTCCTGGACTTCGCCATCACCGACCCGACGGGCGACGGCTCGCGGGCGCTGCCGTTGCCGGGCGTCCCCGGCTTCGACGGCTTCACCTTCCACTCGCAGTGGCTGGTGCTCGACCCGGCGGCGAACGCGCTCGGCTTCGCCGTCAGCGACGGCCAGGTCGTGACGACGCGATTCTTCTAGGCGGCGACGCGGCGCGCGAGCGCATGTGGGAGGGCTCGTGCCAACGGCCCTTGCCTTCGCCGGAGCCGCGTCGACACTCTGCGCCATGCTGGACCTGCGACGCGTCACCCTGTTCGTCATCCCGTTGGCCTTCGCCATCGGCCTCGCCACGGCCCAGACGGTGCTGGACGCCGCCCTGGTCGAGTCGCTCGTGCGCACGGCTCAGGAACGGTTCGGCACCAAGGGCCTCGCGGTCGCCGTCGTGCAGGATGGCGAGGTGCTCGCCGAAGTCGCGTGCGGCGAGCGCGCGACGGGCTCGCCCATGACGACGACGTCCCTCTGCAACATCGCCTCGTGCAGCAAGGCGTTCACCGCCGCGGCGATCGCCATCCTCGTGCAGGAAGGCAAGCTCGGCTGGGACGACCGCGTCGTCGACTGCGTGCCCGAGTTCCGCATGGCTGACCCGTGGATCACGGCGCACATGACCGTGAGCGATCTGCTGAGCCACCGCTGCGGACTCGTCACGTTCGCTGGCGACCTGCTCTGGTACGACAGTGACTACGACGACGCCGAGGTGTTGCGGCGGCTCGAGAAGCTGCCGATCACGCAGCGCTTCCGCGAACAGTTCGGCTACCAGAACCTCATGTACATGGTCGCGGGCATCATCGTGCAGCGCACGAGCGGGATGCCCTGGGAGCGGTTCGTCGAAGAACGGTTCATGGCACCGCTCGGCATGCAGAACAGCCGGGCATCGGCGCAACGCTTGCCACCCGACGCCGAGAAGGCCCTGCCGCACATCGCCGGTGAGCCGATCCCGGATCACGAGTTCGTCGCGTGCAAGCCCGCGGCGGCGATCTACTCGTCAGTGCACGAACTCACCACCTGGATGCGCATGCTGCTCGGCGGCGGCAAGTGGAACGGTGTGGCACTGCTCAGCGAAGCGTCGCTGAGGGAGATGTGGCGGCCGCACGTGATGACGAGCGGCGGCAGCGGCGCTCTCACGAACGACTTTCGCAGCTATGGCATGGGCTGGTTCGTCTCGCTCGAGCGCGGCAAGAAGCTCGTCGAACACGACGGCGGCATGCCGGGGTTCCTGAGCAAGGTGTCGTTGATGCCGGCCGAACGCTTCGGCTTCGTCGTGCTCAACAACACCGACGACGGCGTGGTCAACGAAGCCGTGAAGCGTGCGCTGCTCGCGGCGCGAGCCGGCGGTGACGGCAAGGCCGAGATCGAACGACTCGCGGAGGTCGGCAAGCGCATCCACGCGCGCGAGAAGTCGGCCGCCGAAAAGCGCGCGGCAGCGCGGCAACCGGACACGAAGCCGAGCCTCGCGCTGGCCGCCTACGCGGGCCGCTACGAGGATGCGGTCTATGGGCCCGCCGCAGTGACCATGACGGGCGACCAGCTGCGGGTCGTGCTCGAGCCGTCGAAGCGCCGCCTGTTCGGGACGCTGTCGCACTGGCATCACGACACCTTTCGCGTCGACTTCCCCGACAAGTTCCTGCCCTTCGCCCTCGTGTGGTTCGAGCTCGACCACACGGGCGCCGTCGCGGGCTTCCGCATCGACTGCCCGATCGCCGACTTCGACTTCGGCGCCCTCGACTTCCGCCGGCAGCGACCGACCGAGCGCTGATCGCCGGCGGATCGCCGTGTGCAACGAGCACGCCGGTCGAGGATCACAGGATCGTGATGATGATCGCGTCGCTGAGCGTGAAGTCAGCGGGAACTACACAGCCCCCCGACGCCAGGAAGTCGAGTCCTTGCGCCGCGAACGTCTGCCCGATCAGGGTCGTGTCCTGTGGCACGGTCAGCGCATAGCTGGTCGTGAACAACGCGATCAGCGAAGCGGGGTCGACACCGAGATCGCAGCCCGAGCACAGCGGAATCGGCGCCACGGGGGTCCCCAGCAACAGGAACGGCAAGGCCTGTGCCCCGGTCAGGTCGAGGAAGAACGTCTCGCCCAGTGCCGGCAGCCCCGAAGCCGTGATCGTGATCGACCCGCAACCGGGCAGCGCATGGTTGAAGTAGACGCTCGGCGGCAGGTTGGTGTAGCCGCCGTAGAGTGCACCCAACACATCCATGTCGGAGTTGGTGATGCTGGCGACGTCCCATACCGACATGTAGTTGGTCGTGAAGGCACCGCCGCTGCGCTGCGAGGTGATTTGCACGTGGTCGTCCGGGCCGGCGTAGGCATTCGTCGGCACCGGATACGACGTGACGGCGAGTGTCGTGCCACCGACGATGTGCACCGTCGCAAGGTAGGGAACCACATCCGGCGTGAACTGCGAGGGGTCCTCGCTGAAACCGATCACGAAGCGCGTGCCATCGGTGTCGACACACGGATTGATCTGGTCGCGGATCGGGGGCCGGTTCAACAAGCTCGTCAGGTCGACGGGGTACGAGAGCTGCAACGTACCGCTGAACAAGCTGCCGAAGATGTCGGTGTGCGCAGTCATGATGAAACTGCCCGGGATGTACCGCTGGTAGACCGCCATCCACTTCTCCGAGCCGTCGAGGAAGTCCGTCTTGGAGGAAACCTGCGGGTTGCTCTCCGAGAGCGTCGACAGGGATACCGGTAACACGGGCACGACGATTGCCCCGGTGCTGCCGATGATCGAACTGTAGATGTCTTCGTCGTTCGGGCCGTACGTCTGCTGCCAGACGATGATCCACTGTTGTGTCGACGCAGCACCGACGCCGCTCGACTTCGAGATCGACGGGTTGCTGATGAACCCAGGCCAGGTCGGCACCAGCGCGCCGCTGGTGAACAGCCGGGTGCCATCCGTGCGCACGATGTTGTAGTAGAGGCTGCCGCCGTTGGCCCACGTCACGCAGTAGTTGCCCGGCAACGAAGGACTCGGATTGGGGTCGCCGCCGACGTCCGGGTGCACACCGGTGCCCGAGCCTTGCGCGACGAACTGCGCGCCGAGGGTGAACTGGGGGGCGCCGCCGGGCGCAGTGAACGTG
>JAYUCN010000471.1:0-10764 GCA_043740335.1 Planctomycetota bacterium | reverse complement strand
TCGCCGCCCTGGATCATGAAGTCGCGGATCACACGATGGAACTTGGTGCCGTCGTAGAAGCCGCTCGCGCAGAGCTTGACGAAGTTCTCGACGTGCTTGGGGGCCTTGTCAGGCCGGAACGACAGCTTCATGTCGCCGTAGTTCGTGACGAGCACGACCTGCGTCTTGCCGAGATCGAGCGTGGCGACATCGACCTTGCTCGTGTCGGGCGCGATCTTGAACACGCAGGCCGCACCGGCCAGACCGTCCCAGGCGACGGCCACGGTGGCGACCGAGGTCCCGTCGAGGTTGGGCGCGAAGCGCGTGGCGGGGAAGGACAGCACGCGCTCGAGGCGCGTTCCCGCGGCGAGGCTCACGGTGCCGCCCTTGCCAGGCTGTTCGACGGGTGCGCCCGGCTGGTCGCCGACCGTGACCTTTAGCTTGGTACCGGTGAGCAGGTCCCCTGGCACCTGCGCATCGGCGTCGACCTGGAGGAGCAGGCGCAGTTCGACCGTCGCGGTCGCCATGTAGAGAGTACGCGAAGAGAGGGTCGCCTTGACCCCGGGGATCTCTTGGGCAGTGACGCCGACCGTGAGGAGGGCGCCGAGAAGCGTTGGCAGGAAGCGATGCATGCGTGGATTCCGTTTGAGGGCGGACCTACATACCCTCGACGTCACCCGTTCGGAAGATGCAGGCGGTGCCCCTCGCTTCGTCCGCCTACCCCTCTCTTGGCGAGCCCGGCCGCACGCGACCCCGCAGCAGGTCGCCGATCGCACCAAAACGCCAACGCAAAAGGACGAGATCGGGCCGGAACCAGAGTGCACAGCCAGGCAGGTCCGCGCTCTCGAGTTCGAGCGACAGGCTGCCCGGGACGTCTTCCCACGGCGAAGAGAGTTCGAACGCCCACCCGGCGACGTCCTTCCGGACCCAGAGCAGCACCATGCCGTCGCCCTGGTACTCGAACACGCGGTCGGGCGCACCGAGACTGGCGAGGCACGTGGCCAACGAGTCGCGGCCCGGACGCAGCGCCTGCAAGGTCGCATCGAGCAGTGGTTCGTCGACGTTCGCTCGCGAGTAGCCGAGGCTGAAGCAGCCTCCAAGCGGGAACATCATCGCGATCGCGGCAAGGCGAGCTGCGACCCTCACCGGCCGACTCCTGGTCGCGCGGCGTCCCGACTCTGGTTGTCGCTGTCTTCGTGCACGTTCTCCCACTGCATCGCGTACTGCGGGCGGTGCGTGCCGAACGTTGCCCCGTAGTGCGTGAGCACGTCGCGTTCGTCAAAGAACACCCAGAGGCGGTCGCTGCGCGTGTCCTGATTGGCGAAGTTCACGACCAGCAGGAACAGCACCGTGCTCTTGGACGACGCGGCGTCGTAGCGGTAGGCAGTGCGCTTGCCGAGTTGCACGACGTCGGTCGGTGCTCCCAGCCGCTCGACGACTTCGCGCGCTGTCGTGGTGCCAGGCACGAACGCGCGGATGGTCGAGGCATCGAGTGGGTCGTTCGTGTCCTGGCGCGCGAATGCGCAGGCGGCAGTGAGGCAGAGCAGAACCAGCAGTGCAGTTCGTGGCATCGAATGAAGGGGGGACAGAGAACAGATCAGCGCTCGAACTCGATCGCCATGCCCATGCCGCCACTCATGCACAACGTGGCGAGCCCGCGGCGACCGCCGCGGCGCTGCAGTTCGTGCAGGAGCGTCACGACGATGCGGGCACCCGTGGCGCCGATCGGGTGGCCGAGTGCGATCGCACCGCCGTTGACGTTGAGCCGGTCGCGCGCGATCGGCAGATCGCGCAGGCAGGCCAGCATCTGCGCCGCGAACGCTTCGTTGAGTTCGACGAGGTCGTAGTCGGTGAGCTGCCGGCCCGCCTTCTGCAGCAACGTGCGCACGGCCGGCACGGGACCGATACCCATGATGCGCGGCGCCACGCCAGCGGTCGCCGAGGCTCCGAGCCACGCCAGCGGCGTGAGCCCGCGCCGCACGACCTCGCTCTGCGGCATCAGCAGCAGTGCGGCCGCACCATCCGTGATGCCCGAGCTGTTGCCCGCGTGCACGGTCCCCGTCTTCGGCCGGAACACGGGTGGCAGCTTCTGCAGGTCGGCGAGCGTCACGCCCTTGCGCACGTGTTCGTCAGCAGCGACTTCCACTGCGCCCTTCTTGCCTTGGATCGTGATGGGCGCGATCTCGGCGAGGAAGCGCCCGCTCGCCTGCGCCGCCTCGCTCTTCTGATGCGACTGCACCGCGAACTCGTCCTGTTCCTGCCGGCCGATGCGGTAGTCGTCGGCGAGGTACTCGGCCGTCATGCCCATCGGCTCGCCGAGGATGCCGCACGTGAACCCGTCCTGGTAGTTGCCGTCCTTGACCTCGACGTGGCCGAGCCGGAAGCCCTGGCGGAAGCCAGGCAGCAGGAACGGAATGTTGGTCATGCTCTCCATGCCGCCCGCGACCACCACCTTCCTGCCGTCGAGCAGGATCGCGGCGCGCGCGAGGTCGATCGCCTTCATGCTGCTGCCGCACGCCTTGTTCACCGTCATCGCGACGCAGCCATCGCCGCAGCCCGCCTTGATCGCGACCTGGCGCGCCGGGTTCGGTCCCGATCCGAGTTGCCGCGCCTGCCCCATGATGAGTTCTTCGACATCGCCCGGCGGCAACGCCGCGCGCAGAAGCACGGCCCGCACCGCCGCGGTGCCGAGGTCTGTGGCACTGAGCGAAGACAAGCCGCCAAGGAACTTGCCGATGGGCGTGCGGGCGGCGGCGACGATCGCGATGCGTTCCATGGGCGCCATGCCATACCTGGGCCATGGGATCTGCCGCAAGGGCGGCGTTCTGCCGCTTCATCGCCGGACGAGGGCCGACCGATAGGCCTCGGCATGCGCGCGAACGGACCCCAGGCGACCACCGAGCCCGGCTCGGACGTCCGGTCCGCCATCGCGCAGTGGCACCTGGCGCTGCGCACCGAACTCAAGCGCTCGTCGTCGTTGCCGACCGCCATGTTCGATGCCTGCGATCCCATGCTCGAGGCGCGGCTGGCCGAGACCGCCAAGGCCATGCTCGCCTGTCTGCAGCAACCCGACACCGCGGTCGCCGCACCACCACCGATCGCGACCGAAAAGCGCATCGAACACGTCTCGCCAGACGAGCTGAAGGACCTGCCGCGCCGCATCGCGACCGGCTCGTGGCCGAACCTCGACCTGGACACCGGTCTGCTGGCCGAGTACCTCGCCGTCCTCACGGACACCTGCTGCGGCGCCACGGGCAAGGCACGGAACGGTGCGGTCCAACTGCTGTGCCGCGACTTCGGCCTCGCCGCCGCCACCGATCTGCAGCACGCAGCAGGCCTGCTGTGGGGATGCGTCAAGGACTCCGTCGCGGCCAGCGAGACTGCCGCCACCACGACCGACCAGGCACTCGCCGACCTCTGCCAGCGCATCGCTGCCACCGTCGCCCTGCAGCGCACGAGCGACGCACGCGGCGGAGGGCCCGCGTGAACCAACCGTCTGCCGCGGACCTGCAGCGCGCCGCCGTGATCGCGTTCGCGCACGCACTCGTCATCGCCACGCAGAACCGCCTGCTGCACGCGCGCGACAGTCGCTTCGTCAGCGACGCGCTCGAGGAGCTGACGCAGGCGCTGCGCCGTGCCGCCGCGACCGGCGTCGAGATGCCATTGCAGATCCAGTTCAGCGAGGATCGTCTGTACTACGAGGGCCAGCCGCTCGACGGCCCGAGCCTGCAGGCGCGCACCTTGCTGCGCCGCTGCCGCGAACGGCAGATCGCGGTGCTCACGTTCGTGCCGGAACTCGGCAACGACGAAGCCAATCGCTGCTTCGACCTGTTGCTGTTGCCGCAACACGTGGCGGCCTTCTCCCGCGCCCATCGCGACGAGGCGCTCGGTGCCTTCGGCATCCGCAACGTGCGCATCACGCTGTGTTCGCCGGCCGATCCGGGCGACCGCCGCACCGGCGTCGACGGCGTGCAGGAGGCCCTGCACCAATACCAGGATCTCGCCGATTGCCTGCAGCAGAACCATCAGCTCGCCCATCGTGACATGGAGCTCGGTCTCGACCAAGCAACCGACGTGATCGAACGCACGGTGAACCAGTTCGAGGAGCCGAGCCTGCTGCTCTCGCTCGCCGCGCAGGACGACGTCGACCGCTTCACGGTCGGGCACTCGGTGCGCGTGGCGTTGCTCGCCCTGCAGGTTGCGCGCCAGCTCGGGGTCAGCCGCGACCAACTCGTGTCCGTCGGTGCCGCCGCCCTGCTGCACGACATCGGCAAGTCGAAGGTGCCGCAGGAGATCCTGTTCAAGCCGGGGAAGTTGTCGGCGGAAGAATGGCGCTGGATGGAGCAGCACCCGCGACTGGGTGCGCAGATCCTGCTCGAGCAGCACGAGCAGGTCGACCCGCGCGCCATCGGCGCCGCGTTCTGCCACCACATGGGGCCTTCGGGGCTCGGCTATCCGCAACCGGCGTTGCCGATCGCGCCGAGCGGCATCAGCCGGCTCGTGCGCGTCTGCGACGTCTTCGAGGCGTTGACTTCCGTGCGGCCCTACAAGCGCGCGCTCACACCCGTCGAAGCCTACGCAGTCATGTTCCGCAACGAGCACGACTTCGACCCCGCCTGGCTGCGCCGCTTCACGCGCACGCTGGGACTGTTCCCGATCGGCACGCGCGTGCGCCTCGGCAACGGTGCTGAGGCCATGGTGACGGCCCAGACGGCGAGCCCGGAACGGCCCGTGGTGCGGCTCCTCACCGGCGCCGATGGCGCCGAGCTGCCGGCCGGCCACCCGGAACGGTGGACCATCGGCGAAGCCTGCGACGGCGTCGTGCTGCGCATCGCGGGCGTGACCACGCACGATCGCTGCATCGCGGTGCCGGAGTTCGACCGCGCTGACCCCGAGGTGCTGACACAGACCGGCCAGCACGCCTGTCTGTCGACGGCGATGACGACGGGCAGCCCACCCGGCCGATAGCACCCTGTCCGCGGGCCGCGCACCCGCGCCAACCTCGCGCATGCTGTACTGCGCCATCGCGATCGTCGGCGCGACCATGCTGCCGCAGGATCCGCCCGCCGCGGTTGCCGCCCAGGCCACCTACGATCCGCTGCGGCTGCGCATCGACGCCGCGTTCGCCATGAGCCCGAGCAGTCCCGCGATCGGCAAGCCCGCGGTCGCCTTCGGCAGGGTCAAGATCCCGTGGCTCCTGATGACGGGCACGCACGATGTCGCGGCGATCGGCGACGCCGCCGTGGCGTCGCGCCTCGCCGTGTATCCATGGCTGCACGGCGACGGCCCGCGCGCGGTGATGGAGGCAGAGGACCACTGGCAATGCGGGTCGGCCGCGACGGTCTTGAAGTGACGGTCACGAGACGCGCTCGCCGCTGACGCAGGATCTTCGTTCCCTCCGCGGCACCGCCCGCGCAAGATCCGCGGCCTCGCCATGGCGAACGAACCTCCTGCCCTGCCGCCGATACCCGCGTTCTGGACGGACGTCGTGCACGGCCGCGTGCTCGTGTTCGCACCGCATCCCGACGACGAAGTCGCTGGTCCGGGCGGCGTGCTCGCGCTGCACCGGCGCGCCAACGATCCCGTGCGCGTCGTCGTCACGACCGATGGCACGTCGGGCGATCCCGACGGTCGCTTCGACAAGCAGGCCTACGCCGAACTGCGCCATGCCGAGTCGCGCGCGGGCCTGCGCGAGGTCGGTGTCGACGACGTCGTCTTCTGGGGTTTTCCCGACGGCCACGTGCTGAGTCCGGTCGACATCGAGCGCGTCGTGCAGCTCGCGGCCAAGGAGATCCGGAACTTCCGGCCCGACCTCGTCTACCTGCCCTGGGAACGCGAAGGGCATCCCGACCACCATGTGCTCCATCTCGTCGTGACGCAGGCACTCGACCGCGTGGCGTTCCGCGGCCTCGCGCTCGGCTACGAGGTGTGGAACGCGATGGTGCCCGACGTGGTCGTCGATGTGACGAGCGTCATGGCGCAGAAGACCGCGGCGATGCGGGCGCACAAGAGCCAGCTCGCCTACGTGACCTACGACCACAGCCTCGGTGGCCTCGCCGCCTACCGGTCGCTCGTGCACCAGCGCGGCAAGGGCTACGCCGAGGCGTTCCGGTTCGTGCGCGGGAGGCCGGCGGCCGGCGCCTGAACGACGCGCGCGAGCCACACGCCTGCGGCGAGCAGCAACGCCAAAGCGACGCATGACGCCACCACGATCGGCCACGTGCGCACGAACAGTTCGCGTGTGAACGACATCGCGTCTAGGAACGACATCGCCTTGCCCTTCTCGACGCGGCCATCGAGCAGCGGGAGTATCTGGCCGCTGATGCGCGTGAACGCGGCGCCGCCCTGCTGCGACGGATCCGGATGCAACCACGCGTAGCTCACGACCGACAAGACGAGCAACAGCACGAAGGCTCCCCTGGCGCGAGATGCGCGCAGGAACGCGATGCTGCCGAGCACCAGCGGCAGGAACAGCAACGCCGCGAAGCGCATGACGTCGTAGGCGAGCAGCATGAGCGGCAGGATGCCCGCGAGATAGAGCCACGGCCCCCATCGCCCCATGCCGAGTTCCGAGCGACGCCACGCCCAGACGACGACCGCGAGCAGCGGACCGAACTCGACCAGCACGACGAACGCCCACAGCGCCCACAGCGCCGGCATCCCCCACGGCACCCAGAAGTTGTTGCGCGCGTAGTAGAGACTGTCGTAGGCCACACCGGTGGCCTCGGCCTTGACGAGCAACCGCCACACGGTGTAGACGGCGAGCACGCCGCCCAGCATGAGCGCTTCCCGCCCGACGCGGCCACCTGCCTGGCAGCGCACGTAGACGAGCCACGGCGCGAAGAAGAACGCCATCTCGTGGCTGAGCGAAGCCAGCAACACGAGCGCCCAGAACACC
The DNA here is from genome assembly GCA_043740335.1 of Planctomycetota bacterium. Lineage (GTDB taxonomy): Bacteria > Planctomycetota > UBA1135 > UBA1135 > UBA2386 > DASVAL01. The sequence continues at coordinate 3,887 of JAYUCN010000471.1, read as the reverse complement.
ACCGGCCGAGCGACGAAGTGCACGCACAGAAGGAGCAGCGCAAAGTTCAACGTGTCCGAGAAGCACGCCATCGGCTTGTAGACGAGCACGGCCCCGGTCGTGGCTGTGGCCATGGTCACGAGCAACGCGTCGAGCCATCGCGCCCCGCGCTGACGACAGAACCAGAACACGACGGCGAGCAGGGCCCCGTTGCAGACCTGCGTGAAGACCGGTGCTCGCGGTCCATCGAGGCCGGTCAGGTGCGCTAGCAAGGGCCACAGGATGCGATGCGGGAAATCGCCGACGAGTGACAGCGGATCGACCGTCATCGCCTGGAAGCGTACGCCGTGGCCCGGGAACGCCGCGGCAGCGGGTGGCTGCAGCAGGTCCGACAGCCACAGCACCGCGGTCCCGACGACGGCGGCGACTAGCCAGGAAGCGAGGTGCTGCCAGGGGCGGCTCTGCGGCGGCGTCATGATGACGGGCGCAGCCTACACCACCGCCTGCGGCAGCCATCGCGTTCCTCGACCTCGATGGCAGGGACAGGAGCCGCGCTCGTTCGCTGCGCGTCCCGTTTTTCTGGGCCGCACCATCCCCCATTGCTCACAGGTCTCCTACTGGAGATCTTCTTTGGGCAACCCTCACGACACCCTGTTCCGCCGCGTCTTCGGACGCACGACCAACGCGCGCGCGGTTGCTGCCACCGATCCTGCCGCTCGTGTTGCACCACGGCAAGCAGCGCTTCACGAGTCCGACGAGTCTGCGGGCGCTGCTCGACCTTCGCGGGGTGCCGGCTGCCCTGGTCGCGCTGCAGCCGGACTTCACGTTCCTGCTCGACGACCTCGCCGCCCAGACCGAAGAGCAGTTGCAGGATCGCGTCGGTTCGACGTTCGCACAGCTTGCCCTGCTGAGCATGCAGCACCTGCGTGGTGCCGACCCGGCCACCGTCGTGCTGCGCAACGGACAGGACGACCTGCTCACGCTATTCTCGTACATCCTGCAGATCGCCCGCCTTCGTCCGATCGCTCATCGCGCGGTCCAGGCAGATGCGCGCAAGCTGCGGTTCGGGAAGACTTGACGTGCCGCCGTGCCTGCCGCACCCTTGCGCCCTTCCTCGATGCAGAAGCAGAAGGGCATCCCGCTCCGCGCGTTCGCGATCTTCCTGCTCGCGGCCATCATCGGCGTCGCCGGCGGCCTGCTCGGCAGCGCGTTCCAGCAGGGACTCAACTGGATCCAGCACACGCTGACTGGGCCCGAACCGAAGCTGTCCGACGCCGTGCGCAACCACCTGAACTGGTGGCAGACGCTGTTGGTGCCGACCATCGGTGGACTCGCCGCCGGCGGCGTGCTGCTGCTGCTGCGCGGCAGGAAGCCGCCGTTCGGCATCGCCGACATCGTCGTGCTCGTGCAGCTGCGCAAGGGCACGATCCGCCTGCGCGAGAGTCTCGTGCAGATCGTCTCGTCGGCGTGCACGATCGGGTCGGGCGGCAGCATCGGCCGCGAAGGCGCGAACTCGCAGATCGCCGCGACGGTAGCGGCACTCGTCGCCCGCTGGGCGAAGCTCGGTTCGCGGCCGCGTGCCGTGCTGCTCGGCTGCGGCGTCGCCGCCGGCATGGCGACCTCCTACAACGCGCCGATCGCGGGCGCGATCTTCGTCATGGAGGTCGTGCTCGGCAACTTCGCGATGGACGTGTTCGCACCGATCGTCGTCGCGTCGGTGCTGGCGACGATGATCCGCGGGAAACTGCTCGGCGAAGGCGCGATCTACGCCGACAGTCTGCCGAAGGACCTGTCCGAACTGCCATCCAACCTCGTGTTGACGGCGCTGTTGCTCGGCGTCATGTGCGGCTTCGGCGGTCTGGTCTTCCGCAGAACGCTCGCCTTCGGCCGCCGTCTGTTCGCGAAGCTGAAGCTCGCTCCGCCGCTGACGCTCGCGCTCGGCGGCCTGTGTGTCGGCGCCATCGGCGTGTTCATGCCCGAGACGTGGGGCAACGGCTTCGAGGTCATCAAGACGATCGCGCACGGACCGACCGTCGTGCTGATCCTGACGCTGTTCGTCTGGAAACTCGTCGCGACGTGTGCAACGGTCGGCTCGGGCGGCCTCGGCGGCATCTTCACACCCAACCTCGTCATCGGTGCTTCGTTCGGCGGCTGCTTCGCCTACGGCCTCCACGCCGTGGTCGGTGGCTCGGCGACACGCGAGGTGCTCGACGTCGAGACCGCGACCTTCGCCTTCGTCGGCATGGCGGGCCTGACCGCCGCGACGATGCACGCGCCAGTGACGTCCGTCGTGCTCGTGTTCGAGCTGACCGGCCACTACGAACTGACGCTGCCCGTGATGCTCTGCAGCATCGTCGCCAGCATCACCGCGAGCCTCGTCGACGAAGACAACTACTACACGGCCGCGATCAAGGCGAAGGGCGAGGAGCTGCCCGGCGGCATCGAGGACATGGCGTTCCGCAGCACGTTCGTGCGCGACGTGCAGCGCAAGGACTGCGTGACCGTGCGCGACACCGCCGGCTTCGACGAGGTCATGGAACTGCTCGGACACCACCGCGGCGACACGATCTACGTGCAGGACGCGGGCGGCGCGCTCGTGGGCCGCATCGAGCTCCAGGACGTCAAGAACTTCATCAACGACCCGACCCTGAGTTCGGTCGTGATCGCCGCCGACCTCACGCGCCCCGCGATCACGGTGAACGCCGACGATTCGATCGCCGCAGTGACGAAGTACTTCGAGGACCCCGAACTGCGCGAACTCGCAGTCGTGACGCCCGACCACCCGAAGCGCCTGCTCGGCCGCGTGCGCCACCAGGACGTGCTGATGATGCTCGGCAGCGAAGTGCTCGGCCAGCAGCGCCGCAACACGCGGCTCTCCCTGGACGGCACCGGCCGCGACGACGTGCGGGTGCCACCGGGCTGCGAGCTGCGCACGCTGCCGCTGCCCGACACCTGGACGGGGCTCGCCGTCGACGCGCTGCCGCCGGGCAGCCTGCGCGGACTCGTCGTGCTCATGGCGGTCCGTACCGTGAACGGCCACGAAGAGTCGGTCGCCGCGACCCCGGACCTCGTGCTGCAGCAGGGTTGGCGCGTCGTCGTGCTCGGCACCCGGGAATCGATCCAGCGCTTGCAACAGGACGGCGGCGGCGACCACGAGTAGGCTCTCGCCACCCACGGTGTGATGCCGTGCCAGGAACTTCCATGCGCCGCCACGTCCTGCTGTCCGTCCTCTCCGCCTGCGCCTTCCCACTCCACGCCCAGGAGGAGACTCCCGCGGCAACAGCCCCATCGTCGGCGGCCGCCACGCTCGGCCTCGCCGACCACATTCCGTGGCGCAGCGACGGCCAGGAGTACTACGAACTCGACCCGAAGCCAAACCGGGTGAAGGTGGACCGATCGGCCCTCATCGACGCCGCGTGCGCCGAGGCCAAACAGCAAGGCAAGCTCGTGCTCTGGTACGTGCACCGCATCCAGGAGAAGACGCTGGGCGGGCGCCAGATGTATCGCGCCCCCGTGCTCGACATCTACACGCGGCAGGTGCTGTTCGCCGATCCTGACGTCAGCGAGCTCGTGACGAACGCGTTCGTGCCGGTGCGCTGCGTCGTGGACCAGGTGCTCAGCGATCGCTTCGGTCTGAAGCCGCTCGCGTTCGTCGAGCCGGCGGTCGTCTTCCTCGACGGCGATGGCAAGGTCGTGCACTTCGTCGAACGCATCCGCACGTTCCACGGCCAGTGGTTCGCCGACCTCTGCGTGCGCGTGCTCGAGCGGGCGCACGTCGTGCGCACGGGTGACACCGTCGATGCGATGCGCGCGCAGGGACTCTGGCGCGAGGCGCTCGCGCTCGCGAGCCAGCAGGAAGCCAAGGACGCCAGCACCTGGCTGCAGATCGCGCGCCTGCAGCGCCTGCT
>JAYUCN010000470.1:0-4463 GCA_043740335.1 Planctomycetota bacterium | reverse complement strand
TCACGGAGTTGCCGCCGCTGCCGCTGCTCCGCGCCCGGCTGCACCAGGCGATAGAACACGCCAGGGAACAGGCGGTCAGGCGTCCCAGCCCGGCAGGTCGGCGATGAATGCCTACGACGCTACGTCCAAGGCGATCATCAGCCTCGCTCGTGGCGTGCGTGATCTTCAGCAGCAGGCTGCGCAGCAATACCAGCCGGTGGTTGATGACATCCTGCGCACGCGCAGTCGCGATGTCCGGCACATCGAGCAGACGCTGGATGGCTTGCTCGACTTCTGCGGCCACGAGCCCGTGCTGCGGATGTACAAGAATCTCTGTCGTCACTACTGGGACGTCGACGCCGCCGCCACCGCTGACTACGTAAACGCCTACCGCGAGTACTGGGACAGCGAGGCGCCGGAGGATCAGCCGTGATCGCTGAGCAGTTCGTCGAGAACGATTCGTTGCGGCGCTTCGTCGGCGACATGGTGTATGCACTGACGAGTCAGTGAGAGCGCGCAACCAGTCCCTCGCCGATCGTTGGCGCCAGCACACGCTGCATCGCAGGTAGATCTCCGGCTGGGCAGACCCTTCCGCTGCACGCTGCCTGCTCTATCCTGTTCGCCCACATGCCGGTTCCCCTCATCGATCTCACGCGCGACAAGGCGCAACTCGCCGAAGTCGAAGCCGCCGTCGTCCGCGTCGTGCGCAGCGGCCACTACATCCTGGGCCCCGAGGTCGAGAACTTCGAACGCGAGTTGCAGACCTACCTCGGCTGCAAGCACGCGCTGTCGATGTCCTCGGGCACCGACGCATTGCTGGCACCGCTGATGGCGCTCGGCATCGGCCCCGGCGACGAAGTCGTGCTGCCGACCTACTCGTTCTTCGCGACGGCCGGCGTCGTCGCGCGCGTCGGTGCCAGGCCGGTCTTCGTCGACGTCGAGCCCACCTTCCTCAACATCGATCCCGCTCGCCTGGAAGCAGCACTGCGCACATGCCGACGCCCGAAGGCCGTGATCGCCGTGCACCTGTTCGGTGCCGCCTTCGACGTCGACGCCGTGCTCGCGATCTGCCGCAAGTTCTCGGTGCCGCTGATCGAGGACGCGGCGCAGGCGATCGGCACCAGACACAAGGGCCGCATGGTCGGCGACGCCGGACTCTGCGCCGGCTGGTCGACGTTCCCGACCAAGAACATGGGCGGCCTCGGCGACGGCGGCTTCCTCACGACCAACGACGACCAGTTCGCGGCGACCTGCAAGCTGCTGCGCAACCACGGCCAGGCCGAGCTCTACAAGCACCACCTGATCGGCGGCAACTTCCGCATGGACGCGATCCAGGCTGTGGCCCTGCGCGTCAAGTTGAAGGACATGGAGAAGGTCACGGCGCAGCGGCGCGAGAACGCGGCGCGCTATCGCGCCCTGTTCGCCGAGGCGAAGCTGCTCGACTGGGCGAAGCTGCCGACGGACTGCGACCGTCACGCCTACCACCAGTTCGTGCTGCGCGTGCCGAAGGAGCAGCGCGACGGCGCCATCGCGCACCTGCGCCAGCAGGGCATCGGCTGTGCGGTCTACTACCCGATCCCGTTCCACCGGCAGCCGTGCTTCGGCTACCTCGGCGCCGACGCGAAGGACTTCCCGGTGGCGGAACGCGCGGCTGCCGAAGCGCTCGCGCTGCCGATCTTCCAGGGCCTCACCGAGGGCGAACAGATCGATGTCACAGGCGCGCTGGCGAAGTTCGTGCGGTGACGGCCGGCGTCACAGCAGCGTCCACAACCCCGGCCCGCTCAGCACGGGCAAACCGCTTGGCAGCATGGTCACCCCCTGCAGGCAGAAGACTTCGCCGCGCAGCACCGGATTGTTGGGCACGTTGACCTGCAAGAACTGGCCGGTCTGGTCGACGATGCCCAGGGTCAGGATCGTCGGCACCAACAGGGTGTTGAGGTAGATGCCGGTGATGCCGATGACGCTTGGTGGCTGCGCGAGCCGCCCCATCGCGACGAGCCCAGGCAACGGTGTCCCGCTGATCGTCATGCGCATCGTGGCCGTGCCCCCGAGCGGAGCGGAACTCGTGACCAGCACGGGAACCTCATTGGCCAGCACCAAAGCACCGAAGTTCGCGAACGCGGGCGCCCCCGCCGCAGGGTTCATCACGAACGTGTTCTGGTCCCACTGAGCGATGCTGTTGAGCGCCTCGAACGCCGACACGGGCAGCACCGGGTTGCCGGTCACACCGATCGACGACGACCCATTGCTGGCGAGTCGCACGTTGCAGTCGTAGACGCGCAGGCCCGGCAAGCGATAGCCGCTGAAACTCGTGCGCACGAAGTCGAGCAGGCTGTTGTAGCCGACAGCGCCAACACCGCCGGGGCTCGTGCAGACGCTCTCGTTGAGAGCAAGGCTGGTCCATGAGGCTTGCAAGGCCGGTGTGCCCGCAAGACTGCAGCGCTGCACCACCACGGTGGACGTGTTCTGCACTTCGAGCGCCGACCGTGTGGTCCCCGAAAGGACGGTGATGCCTTCGACGATCACGCTGCCCACCGTGTTGGCGACGCGAATCGCGCCGACGATGCCCGGCGCCACCGTTGCACCGCGACCGAGCAGGATGAACTCCGCGCCCGACGGCAGCCCGTTCACCGAGATGGCGTAGGCGCTGCCCGGGGCTGGCTGCACCGAACCGGTAGTGGCGGTGAAGTCGAGCGTGATGCGCAGCGGCTTGTTGGTGGTGAAGCCCGTGTAGGTGCCCGGACGCACCAGGATCACCGAGTCCGGCAGCGCCGCAGCAACCGCCTGCGGCAGGTCGAGGAAGTCGGGGTTGAGGCCACCGACCGTGACGAGTGGGCGCTGGGCGAGAACTCCACCAGCGAGCAGGCAGATGGCCAGCCCGACGGCGGAACGAAACTGAGAACGAGACTGAGGTAGGTGGCGAGGCAAGGTGGCAACTCCGGCGCCGCAACGTAGCAGGCCGACGCACCCGCAACGACCCGGGTCAGCAGAAAGGCGCCGGGTTTCCCTGCCCCTCCTTGACCATCCCGAAACCCCTCGGCATCGTTCGCGCACCGCTGGAGGAGCGGTCGCGATGAGTAGCCGGTGCGAGGGTGACGAACCCGCTCGCAGCGCCGGCGAAAGGTGACGACCGCCGAAGCTGCGCGCAGGTCCATCCTTGCCCGCGGTTGGCTGCCGGGGTCAAGACCCCACAGCTGTCGCACCGGTCGCACCGGTGCGGAGTGCCAGACGCGTGGTGCCACGGCTCCTGCAGCGGTCCTTCCCTTTTCTGTGCGGAGCAACCCCGTGACATCGACCCTGCCTGCGCGAGACGCCCCGACGGCGACCTGGCTCCTGGACCGTACCGAGACCCTGTGCCGCGCCGACACGACCACCGGCCGCGAAGACCACGGCCTGCCCGCACTGCGCGCGCTGCTGCGCGAACTCGGCGCCGCCATCGATCTCCAGGAGGTGGCACCCGGCCGTCACAACGTGCTGGCGACGTGGGGCACGCCGCGCCTCCTGTTCTCGACCCACCTCGACACGGTGCCGCCGTTCCTGCCACCGCGCCGGCAGGGTGATCTGCTCACGGGTCGCGGCGCCTGTGATGCGAAGGGGCAGATCGCGGCGCAGCTCGGCGCCATCCGCGAACTGCTGGCGCGCGGGCACAGTGGTCTCTGCTGGCTCGGCGTCGTCGGCGAAGAGACCGACAGTGCTGGGGCCATCGCCGCCGCCGAACTCGCCGCGCGGTTCGCGACCTGTGTCGCCGCGATCAACGGCGAACCGACCGAGAACCGGCTCGCCACCGGCCAGCGCGGCGCCCTGCAACTGCGTCTGCGCACGACGGGCATCACCGCGCACTCCGGCACACCCGAGCTGGGCCGATCGGCGATCTGGCCGCTGCTCGACTGGCTGCAACGGCTGCGCGAACTGCCTGCGGCCGTCGATCCTGAGCTCGGGCCTGAGATCTGGAACCTCGGTGCCTTGCACGGCGGAACCGCACCCAACGTGATCCCTGCCGACGCGGAGGCGGTGTTGTTCGTGCGTTCGCTGCCCGGGTCGCAGTTCCTCGCGAAGGTGCGCGAGCTTGCCCCCGCGGCGGGCGTCATCGACGAAGTGTCGTTCACGGCGCCGGAGCGGTTCATCCAGTTGCCGGGCTTCGACCACGCGAACGTGACCTTCGGCAGCGATGCACCGCGGTTGCGGACCATGGTCGGCGGCCAGCGGGTCGTCCTGTGCGGCCCGGGCAGCATCAAGGTCGCGCACACGCTGGACGAACGCATCACGGGCACCGAGCTCGAGGCGGGGTGCCACCGGCTGGTCGCCATCGCCGAGACGTTCTTGCGCGGCCACCGCACCTCGTGAAGCGCTCACTGCGCACGGTGTTCTGTCTCGGCCTCGTGGGCGCCTGCGCCGGCGTTCGCACGCGCGGTCGCGAGCTGGTCCTGCCACCGCGCGTCGCCGATGCCGAGACCGGCAGCCAGCTGCTGGTGAAGCTGCGCGGG
>JAYUCN010000469.1:0-4471 GCA_043740335.1 Planctomycetota bacterium | reverse complement strand
GTTGCTCGTGCGTTGGGCCGGTGCCCGGTCGAGCCACGTCAGCGCCCGCTCGAGCGCGGCGAGCAACCGCACGTCGTCGAACGGCTTGAGCAGATAGTCGACGGCGTGCGCGTCGAAGGCACGCAGCGCGTACTGTTCGTAGGCGGTCACGAACACGACGGCGGGGCGACCCTCCGGTTCGAGCTGGCCGAGCACTTCGAAGCCGTCGAGGCCCGGCATCTGCACGTCGAGGAACACGAGGTCGGGGCGCAGCGCTTCGATCGCCTCGACGGCGGCGAACCCATCGCCCGCTTCGCCGACGAGCGTGACGCCGGGTTGGCCGGCCAGTGTGTCCCGCAACCCGCGTCGCACCAGGGGCTCGTCGTCGACCAGCAGGACGCGCACGGGTTCACGCCGCATGCGCCACCTCGCGATACGGCAAGCGCAGCGTGACCGTGGCCCCACCCGTGGCGCGCGTGGCGAGCGTCACGTCGGCGGCGGCGCCGAACAGCGCCTTCAGTCGTGCCTTGGTCGCGCCGAGGCCGATGCCGAACTGCACCTCACCAGGGTCGCCCACGACGCCCGCGCCGTCGTCGGTGACCTGAATCTCGAGGTAGTCGTGCCACCGCCTTGCCGCGATGCGCACGGTGCCGCCCTCGGGGCGACGCTCGATGCCGTGCTTGAGCGCATTCTCGACGAGCGGCTGCAACAGCAGGTCCGGCACGCCAGCGGCGAGCACCTCCTCAGGGAAGTCGAGTTCGACGCGCAGCCGGTCGGGGAAACGCAATTGCTGGAGTTCGAGGTACGGCTGCAGCAGTTCGAGTTCTTCGGCAAGACTCACGACCTCGCCCCCGCGTTCGATCAACGTCTGGCGCAGCAGGTCGCCGAGCAACGTCAACATGCGTGCCGCCGCGTTCGAGTCGGTGCGGCCAGTGACCGCGATCGCGTGCAACGTGTTGAACAGGAAGTGCGGCTGCAACTGCAACCGCAGGGCACGCAACTGCCCGGCGAGCAGGTCACGTTCGCGAACTTCACCGAGGCGACGTTCGTTGATCGCGACGGCAAAGCTCACGATGCCAACGTAGTGAAAGGCATGGGTGAGAGTCGGGATCCAAGCGGCTGCCCCCGCAATCGTCTGCACGAGCAACGCATGGCACACGACCGCGCCGACGACTACGGCGCTCAGCGAAAGCCAGAACCTCCGTCTTGTCGATCTTGCCAAGGCAAGCCGCGCCGTCACCACGATGAGGACCGGCGTCGCAAGCGCGTAGGGTCCGAAGAACAGCAGGGCGTTCTGGATCAATCGGACTCGGACCCCGCCATCGCTCGAGCCAGACGAGAAGACCTCGGCGCAACCGAGTCCGCCCCAGAACATCACGCTCGCGGCCCAGACCCGCCACGAAGGCCACTCACTCCTGTTCTGCATGCAGATCCTTTAGCGGCTTCACCGTTGTTGCAGCGGATGCTGGGATAAGCCGCGTACCGGTGGGACAAGCGACCTGAACCGGACCTCGGTCACTCTACAGGTGCACCACCCGACCCACCGCGCAGCCGCTCGAACACCGCATCGGCAACGGCCAACGGCAACCCCGGCATGCCCCGCAGTTTCTCACGCGACGCCGCGCGCACCGCCGACAACGAACCGAAGTGGCGCAGCAGCGCCTTGCGCCGCGTCGGGCCCACACCCGGCACATCGTCGAGTTCGCTCGCGATCTTGCCGCGTGTCTTCCGGTGGTAGGTGATCGCGAAACGATGCGCTTCATCTCGCAATGCGGCGATGAGCAGCGTCTCGGGCGCCTGCAACCCCAACGGCACCGGCGTCTCCTGCCCCGGCAGGAAGATGCGTTCGCCACTTTCCGTGCGCGCGTCCCCCAGACCTTTCAACCTGCTCTTCGCCAACCCGCACAAGCGCAGATCGTCCTGCAGGCCCAACTCCGCCACCGCACGCACCGCCGCCGCGAGCTGACCGCGGCCGCCGTCGACGACGAGCAGGTCCGGCAGGTCTTCGTCGTCGCGTTCGACGCAGAGTTGCACGCTGCGTCGCACGGCTTCTTCCATCGCCGCGAAGTCGTCCCCCGCATGCTCGGCCGAGATGCGGAACCGCCGGTACTGGTTCTTCGCGGGCACGCCGTCGACGAAGCACACGCGCGACGCGACCGTGCTCGTACCCTGGATCGTCGACACGTCGAGACAGTGCAACCGCTGCGGCGGCTCGGGCAGGTCGAGCAGGCGCGCGAGCCGTTCGGCCCCGGCCCGACGCCGTGCCTCGGCATCGGCGGCCATCGCATCGGCGAGCTGCGCGTTCTGCACCGCGAGTTCGAGGTGGCGGCGCTTGTCGCCGCGCTGCGGCACGTGCAGCTCGACCTTGCCAGCGCGCTTCTGCTGCAACCACTGCGTGATGATCGCCGCCTCGGCCGGCAGGAACGGCAGCACGACGGTGCCCGGCACGTAGCGATCGCCTTCGTAGAAGCGCCCCAGCAGTTCGCCGAGCAGCAGTTCGTCGGGCAGGCCGCTGCGGAACGCGAACCGCCGGCACTGTTCGAGCGCGCCGCTGCGGAACGACAGGAACGCCACCGCGACCTCGTCGCCGCTGCGGTGCACACCGAGCGCATCCTCGTCGCCCGTGCTGGCGACGACGGCCTGTGGCTCGGCCACGAGTTCCAGCGCGTGCATCTGGTCCTTGAGCGCCTGGGCCCGTTCGAACTCGAGCGCGCCGGCCGCTGCCTGCATGCGAAGGCGCAGGTCGCCGAGCACGGGACCGACTTCGCCGCGCAGGATGCGCACCGAGTGGTCGAGCAGTACGTCGTAGGCCTCGCGGGTCACGAGACCGACGCACGGCGCCGGGCAGCGGCCGATCTGGTGCTTGATGCAGGGCCGCGTGCGGTTGTCGAAGACGTGGTCGCCGCAGTCGCGCAGCGGCACGATCTTGTGCAGCAGGCGCAGCGTGCGCCGCACGGCCTTCGCCGAAGCGAACGGACCGAAGTAGAGGGCACCATCGTCGGCGCGCCGCCGCACCAGGCGATACCAGGGCCACACTTCGCGGCGGTCGAGCCGCAGCAGTAAGAACGCCTTGTCGTCCTTGAGCTTCAGGTTGTAGCGCGGCTGCTTCTTCTTGATGACGGTGTTCTCGAGCAGCAGCGCTTCCTGCTCGGTCGCGGTCGCGACGAACTCGACGTCGGCCGCTTCGTCGGCGAGGAAGCGCAGCTGGTAGCGACCGTCGCCGCCGGGCTTCAGGTAGCTGCGCACGCGCGCGCGCAGGTCGGCGGCCTTGCCGACGTAGAGCGTGGTGCCCGCGGCATCGGTGAAGAGGTAGACGCCAGGCCCGGTCGGGAAGCGCGCGACCTTGTCGACGATGCGGGAGTCCATGGCGGCGGTGCCAACGATGCGCGGCGGCGGCGCAACTTCAAGGCACGGTTCGCGCGAAGGTCGCCGCGGCCGAGTCCGGGCTTGCCGCACGCCGATCGACGTTATAACCTTCGTAGCAACATGGAACTCAAGCTGCGCAAGATCGGCAACTCATACGGCGTGATCCTCCCGGCCGAGGTCCTCGGTGTTCTCCAGGTCAAGGAAGGCGGCACGCTGTTGCTGCTGCCGCAGGCCGGCTCGGGGTTCCAACTCACGGCGGAGAACGCCGAGTTCGAGAAGCAGATGCGCAGCGCACGCTCGCTGATGGCTCGGTACCGCGAAACGCTGCGCGAGCTGGCCAAGTGAAGGAACCCACCTGGCTGATGAAGGCAGTCGTCATGGCCTGCCACGCCCGGGCTTTGTCCGACCACGGTGGCTCCGACGGCCTGCGTGACGAGGGCTTGCTCGAGTCGGCGCTGGCGCGGCCGTTGCACCTGTTCACCTACGAGCAGGCGGACCTGTGCCGGCTCGCCGCCGCGTACGCGCACGGCATCGCCAAGAACCACCCGTTCGTCGACGGCAACAAGCGCGCGGCGTTCCTGGCGGCCGCGGTGTTCCTCGAGGTCAACGGGGTCGAGCTGCGCGCCCTGCCCGGCCATGCCGCGGTCCTCATGCAGGCGCTGGCCGCAGGTGAGATAGGCGACGAGGGCTTCGCCGCGTGGCTGCGCGACAACACGGCGCGCGGGCGAAGAAAGCCAGCCGTGCGAAGGGCCGCACGCCCGGCAACTCGAAAGCGCAGCAAGTAGTAACGGCTCCCTCGTCGCATCAGAAGGTGCCTGCCTTGAGGTGCAGCGCGTTCGACGTCGCGCCCCAGCTCCACGACAGGAAGTTGAGGGCCGCGGCCTGGGCGTAGAAGTCGAAGCCCACGAGGCTGGCGTTGTTCGGCAGCGGCAACGCACACACCAATTCGCAGCAACTCGTCGGCAGGAAGAAACCACAGGAGATGGGAGTCGGCCCGAGGTACCAGAAGCAGCCGGGCAGGAAGGGCGACAAATCGGTCGGCACCTTCGGGGCGACGACGTCCAGGTACAGGAGCCCGAACGGCCACACAAAGTCCCAGGGGATCGCACAGACCTGGAAGGTGACG